>NZ_JBHUWH010000231.1:0-11890 GCF_042670125.1 Kitasatospora sp. NPDC057198
GCTCAGGGGCAGCGCACGACCTGTCCGGCGTAGGCCAGGCCGCCGCCGAAGCCGAACAGCAGCACCGGGTCGCCGCTGTGCAGCTCGCCGCGCTCGACCAGCTTGGACAGCGCGAGCGGGATGGAGGCGGCGGAGGTGTTGCCGGAGTCGACCACGTCGCGGGCGACCACCGCGTCCTCGGCCAGGCCGAGCTTGCCGGCGATGGCGTCGATGATCCGCAGGTTGGCCTGGTGGGCGACGAAGCCGCGCAGCTCGGACGGGTCGATCCCGGCCTTCTCGCACGCCCGGCGGGCCAGCGGGGCGATCCGGGTGGTGGCCCAGCGGAAGACCGTCTGGCCCTGCTGGCTGATGACCGGCTTCCAGCCGCTGATCGCGACCGCCTCGCCCTTCTCCGGCTCGGAGCCCCACACCACCGGGCCGATGCCGGCCCGCTCGTCCGGGACCGCCTCCAGGACGGCGGCGCCCGCGCCGTCGCCGAAGATCACGCAGGTGGTGCGGTCGGTCCAGTCGATGATGTCGGACATCCGCTCCACGCCGACCACCAGCGCCCGGGTGGCGGCACCGGCCCGGATCGCGTGGTCGGCGGTGGCCAGCGCGTACGAGAAGCCCGAGCAGGCGGTGTTCAGGTCGTAGGCGGCGGGGGTGGGGACGCCGAGCCGGGCGGCGACGGCGGCGGCCGTGCTGGGGCTGCGCTCGACGGCGGTGCAGGTGGCGACGGCGACCAGGTCGACCTGGTCGGGCGTCACGCCCGCGCGGGCGAGCGCCTTCTCGGCGGCGGCCGCCGCGAGGTCGACCAGGGTCTCGTCCTCCGCGATGTGGCGGGTGCGGATGCCGACCCGGGAGCGGATCCACTCGTCGTCGGTGTCGACCAGCGCCGAGAGCTCGTCGTTGGTGAGGATCTTCGACGGCTGGTGGTGGCCCAGCGCCACGATGCGGGAGGCGGTCATACCACCCACTCAACCGGGTTACCGGTGAGTCGGTGGGTGACGGCCCGACACAGGATCGGGTGCCGGAAGCTGTAGGTCCCTCACAACCGGGGCCTGCTCAGGCGGCGAGCGACTGGGCGTCACCCATCATGATCATCGGGTGCAGCGCCGGGTCCAGGGTCTTGATCAGCTCGACCATGTGGTCCTCGGTCAGCGAGACGCAGCCGTGGGTGGGGCCGCCGTGGTCGAGGTGCAGCCAGATGCCGCCGCCCTTGGCCGCGCCCTCCGGGTAGGTGGTGTCGAGCGGGGACCTGCCCTCCACCCGGTTGTAGTTGATCGCGATCACGTAGTCGAAGGAGCCGGCCAGCGGCTCGTTGTTGAAGCCGCGCCCGGACATCACGAAGTTCCGGTTGTGGTCGTACGGCAGCTTGGAGCCGGGGTCGGCCTGCCGGCCGCCGGCGTCGGTGAGCGAGAACAGGCCGATCGGGCTGCGCAGGTCGCCGGAGCTGTGGTCGGCGGTCCAGCCCTTGTAGGCGTTGTGGGCGGGCCACGCCTGGCCGGCCTGCCAGCTGCCGTCGTCGCCGCGGGTCCACAGCGTGACGGTGTTGTCCGAGGAGTCCTTGCCCTGGCCGCTGGCGACCAGCAGCTGGCGGGTCTCGGCGGGGACCTTGGCCATCCAGTCGGGGCCGATGCCCGGGATGCTGGTGATCCGGTCCCGGTCGGAGCGGTCCGCAGCGGGGGCCTCGGTGTGCTGCCCGGCGTCGGCGGCCTGCATCGGCACCACCTCGGGCTCGTGGTCCGGGGCCGCGGCGGCGGTGCTGCCCTGGATGCTCCGGCCGGGGCCGACGGTGAACCAGCCGGCCGCGAGGGCCAGCAGGGTGGCGGTGCCGACGGTGAACTTGCGGGCCCGGCGCGGCTTCGGCTTGCGGCGGCTGCGACGGGTGGCGGCTCGGCCCTGGGGCTGCTCTGCCTCGTCCCGGTTGGTCGGCGCGGCGGCCGATCGACGGTGCGAGGAGGTGCGATGGGAACCGGACATGCGAACGATCCTCCCAGACCTCGGGGACGGGGCGGAACCCGGGCCGTGTGATGAGCCTGTGAGCATACCCGCCAGGGAAAACGTTTCTCCGCTCCGTCGGCTGCCCCGGTAGTGCGCCTTCATCCCTCGCGCCCCCGGGGAACGCGGTGCGCCCGGTGGCCGGAAACCGGTCACCGGGCGCGCGGCGGGAAGTCGACGGGAGGTCAGAGGCGCATCGCCTGCGGGGTCTCCCGGCGGGCGAGGTCCGGCCCGTCGTACTCGCGGATCACCTCGTAGCGGGTGTTGCGCTCGACCGGGCGGAAGCCGGCGTCCCGGATCAGGCCGAGCAGGTCGTCGCGGCCCAGCTTGTTCGGGGTGCCGAAGTTGTCCGCGTCGTGGGTGATCTTGTACTCGACCACCGAGCCGTCCATGTCGTCCGCGCCGTGGCTGAGCGCCAGCTGGGCGGTGGTGACGCCGTGCATCACCCAGAACACCTTGACGTGCGGGACGTTGTCGAACAGCAGGCGGGACACCGCGAAGGTCTTCAGCGCCTCGGCGCCGGTGGCCATCTCGGTGCGCTCCATCAGGCGGTTGCGGACCTTGCCGTCCTTGGAGTCGTGGAAGTCGTGCTGGTAGCGCAGCGGGATGAAGACCTGGAAGCCGCCGGTCTCGTCCTGCAGCTCGCGCAGCCGCAGCACGTGGTCGACCCGGTGCCGGGGCTCCTCGATGTGGCCGTACAGCATGGTGGCCGGGGTCTTGAGGCCCTTCTCGTGCGCCAGGCGGTGGATCCGCGACCAGTCCTCCCAGTGGGTGTCGTGATCGACGATGTGCTGGCGGACCTCCCAGTCGAAGATCTCCGCGCCACCGCCGGTCAGCGACTCCAGGCCCGCGTCGATCAGCTCGTCCAGGATCTCGCTCGCGCTCAGGCCGCTGATCCGCTCGAACCAGTGGATCTCGGTGGCGGTGAACGCCTTCAGCGAGACGTTCGGCAGCGCGGCCTTCAACTCCCGCAGCGAGCGCGGGTAGTAGCGCCACGGCAGGGTCGGGTGCAGGCCGTTGACGATGTGCAGTTCGGTCAGCGACTCCGACTCCATCGCCTTGGCGAGCCGGACGGCCTCCTCGATCCGCATCGTGTACGCGTCCTTCTCGCCCGGCTTGCGCTGGAACGAGCAGTACGCGCAGGAGGCGCTGCACACGTTGGTCATGTTCAGGTGGCGGTTGACGTTGAAGTGGACGACGTCGCCGTTCTTCCGCGTCCGCACGTGGTGCGCCAGCCCGCCCAGCCAGGCCAGGTCGTCGCTCGCGTAGAGCGCGATCCCGTCCTCGCGGGTCAGCCGCTCACCGGCGTAGACCTTCGCCTCCAGCTCGCGCTTGAGCCCTGCGTCCATGCGGCGCTCCGCCTCCTCGGGACTTCGATTCGTTGCCGGGACCGAGACTACGCCTAGGTAGCCAGCAGACCGGCCAGCAGGGCGGGGTCGAGGTTGCCGCCGCTGACGACCGCCGCGAACACCCTTCCGCCCAGCTCACCGGCCCGGTGGAAGTACGCGGCCGGGGCGACCGCGCCGGAGGGCTCGGCGACCAGCCGGCCGCGGCGGGCCAGCAGGGCGACGGTGGAGCGGATCTCGTCCTCGGAGACGGTGACGATGTCGTCCACGTACGCGGTGATGTGCTCGAACGGCAGCACGCCCACCGACGGGGTGCGCAGGCCGTCCGCGATCGTCCGGTAGGTGTCGGCGACCGGCCAGGCGGTGCGCACGCCCGCGCGCAGGCTCTGCTGGGCGTCCGCCGCGAGCTCCGGCTCCACGCCGACCACCCGGACGCCCGGACAGGCCAGCTTGAGCGCCGCGGCCGTCCCGGAGATCAGCCCGCCGCCGGAGACCGGCACCAGCACGGTGTCCAGCTCGTCCGGGGCGTCCTCGGCGATCTCCAGGCCGACGGTGCCCTGGCCCGCCACGATGTACGGGTCGTCGTACGGCGGCACCCAGACGTAGCCGTGCGCGGCGGCCAGCTCGGCCGGGACGGTGTCGCGCTCCTCGGCGGTCACGATCACCACCTCGGCGCCGAACGCGCGGGTGTTCTCGATCTTCACGGCGGGCGAGGTGTCCGGCATCACGATCACCGCCTTGACGCCGAGCCGCCGCGCCGCGTACGCCACCGCCTGGGCGTGGTTGCCGCTGGACTGGGCCACCACTCCCCTGGCCCGCTCCTCGTCGGTGAGCGCGGCCAGCCGGTTCGTCGCCCCGCGGATCTTGAACGCCCCGGTCGGCTGGAGGCTCTCCGGCTTCAGCCACAGCCGCCGCCCGCCGTCCTCGGCCCACGGGCAGGGCAGCAGCGGGGTGCGCACCGCCGTGCCGGCGATCCGGCGCTGGGCGGCGCGCAGGTCTTCCAGGTCGACCAGGGTCATGGCGGGCGCTCCTCGGGGCTGGGGCTTATTCGGCGGGGTGCAGCGGGAGTTCGCTGACCCGGTTCTCCCACTTGGTGGACAGCACCACCGTGGTGCGGGTGCGCGCCACCCCCTTGGTGCCGGACAGCCGCTTGACCACCGACTCCAGGCCCTCCACGTCCGGCACCCGGACCTTCAGCATGTACGAGTCGTCACCCGCGATGAACCAGCAGTCCTCCACCTCCGGGAGGTCCTTCAGCCGGTGCGAGACGTCGTCGTGGTCGGCCGCGTCGGTCAACTGCAGGCCGATCAGCGCCGTCACCCCGTAGCCGAGCGTCGCCGGATTGACCGTCGCGCGGTACCCGGTGATCACGCCCGCCTGCTCCAGGCGGTTGATCCGGTCCGTCACGCTCGGCCCGGACAGGCCCACCAGGCGGCCCAGCTCGGCGTACGAGGCCCGGCCGTTCTCCCGGAGTGCCTGGATGAGCTGTCTGTCCACAGAGTCCATCGCCTGCCGCGTCCTTCCGAAGCTCACCAGAACCACAGATCATTATCCGGAATCCAAGGCGCTGCGCGCCGATCAACCCGGGTATCCCAGAGAACATACTCTCCCGTAGCGTGCCCGCTCACTCACCCCGGCGCGGGGCGGTTTCCGGACTTCGCGCGGGGGTGCTCGCGGCCTCCCCCAGGGTGCCCGACCAGCGGCGGTACAGCCCGTGCGGGACGCCGACCGCGTCCAGCACCCGGCCCGCCACGAAGTCCACCAGCTCGCGGGCCGTCGAACCGCCCGCGTAGAAGCCGGGGGACGCCGGGAGGACCACCGCGCCCTGCTCGTCCAGCGCCACCAGGTGGCGCAGCGTGCTGCCGGTCAGCGGGGTCTCGCGCAGGCACAGCACCAGCGGACGGCGCTCCTTGAGGGTCACCGAGGCGGTGCGCTGCAGCAGGTCCTTGGACAGGCCCAGCGCGATGCCGGCCGCGGCGCCGGTGGTCGCCGGGACGACCAGCATGCCCTTGGCCGGGTACGAGCCGGAGGACGGGCCCGCCGCGAAGTCCCCCGCGGGCCAGTGCCGGACGTCGTGCAGGTCCTCCTCGCCGGTGCCGAGCCAGGCGGCCAGGTCGGCGCGCCAGTGGGCGTCCCGGAAGGAGACGCCGGTCTCGTCCAGGATGGTCAGCCGCGCGGCCCGGCTGACGATCAGGTCGACGGACTCCCCGGCGGCCAGCAGCGCGCGGATCACCGAGGCGGCGTAGGGGGTGCCGCTGGCGCCGGAGACGCCGACGACCCAGGGGGTGCGGGTGGTGCTCATGGGGTCCATTGTCGGGGAGAAGGGCACGTGTTCAGGGGCTCGGGAGAGCGACATCAGGGGCTCGGGAGAGCACCGCCAGGGGCTCGGGGAACGGCGAGGCCCAGTCTGCTGGCGGTGCACTGCCGTTGGGCGCATCTGCTTCCGGTTCCGTTGAAGACACGCAGCAGCACGAACCTCCGATGGGCTCCGGCCACCAGCAGCACGGACCCGCCGTTCCCCGGGCCCCTGGTGGGTGCGTGCTTACCAGTCTGCCGACAGTTTCCCGGGCCCCTGGTGGTGCTCTCCCACCGAGCCCCTTCTCCTCGTACGGGGGTCACAATGGGGGCATGGCAGCCGAGTTGGTGGATCTGACGCATCCGGTGGTGTCCGGGATGCCGGTGTATCCGGGGGACCCGGGGGTGGAGTTGCGGGCGGCGCTGACGGTGGAGGGGGAGGGGGTGAACGTGCTGGCGGTGCACCTGGGGTCGCAGACGGGGACGCACGTGGACGCGCCGTACCACCTGGACGTGCGGTGGCCGACGCTGGACGGGCTGCCGCTGGAGCTGTTCACGGGGCCCGCGGTGGTGGTGGACCTGCGGGGGCTGCCGGCCCGGGGGCGGGTGACGGTGGAGCACCTGGCGCGGGCGCTGGAGGTCTCGGGGCCGGGGACGGTGCTGCTGCTGGCGACGGGGTGGCCGCGGTACTGGGGGACGGACCGGTACTTCGCGCACCCGTACCTGACCGAGGAGGCCGCCGAGGCGATCGTCGCGGCCGGCGTCCGGACGGTGGGCATCGACGCGCTGTCGGTGGACCCGACGCCGGATCCGGGGCCGTCCGATCCTGAAGTGGCCAGCCTGCTCGCCGAGTTGGCGGACGAGCACGACCCGGAGCCGGAGCAGGCGACGCTGTTGGCGCACCGGGTGCTGCTCGGGCCGGAGGGCGGCGGGGTGATCGCGGAGAACCTGACCGACCTGTCGGCGCTGCTGACGGCGCAGGCGGCGGGGCTGCCGGTGGAGGTCTCGCTGTTCCCGCTGCGGCTGACGGCGGCGGACGGGGCGCCGGTGCGGGCGGTGGCGCGGATCGGCTGAGCGGGGCGGCTGAGCGGGGCGGCCGGACGGGCGGTCAACGGGCCCCGCACTCCCGGGACTTGGTCTAGACCATCCCGGGAGCGCCCCGCTAGGCTCCCGCCATGCCTGAGATCGTCGGTGTGGTCGAGCGCTTGTGGCGCTACCCCGTGAAGTCCATGGGCGGCGAGCTGCTCGACTCCGTCGAGGTGGAGGACCGCGGCCTGGTCGGCGACCGCCTGTACGCGGTGCGCGACGGGGCCGGGAAGCTGGGCTCCGGGAAGAACACCCGGCGCTTCCGCCGGATGGACGGCCTGTTGCGGCTGGGCGCCCGGCTGGGCGCGCGGATCGACGGCCCGGAGCTGTTCGACCCGCTGGGCAGGCCGGTGCCGGACCCGGACACCTTCCTGCGCGCGTACCTGGAGCAGCAGGACGTCGCGCTGGCCCGCGAGGACGGGGTCTCGCACTTCGACGAGCTGCCGGTGAGCGTGCTGACCACGGCCACCCTGGACTGGATGGCGCGGGCGGTGCCGTCCGCGGTGGTGGACGAGCGCCGGTTCCGGCCGAACGTGCTGCTGCGCACCCCGCCGGGGACGCCGCCGTTCGCCGAGGACGGCTGGCTCGGCCGGGAGGCCCGGGTGCGGGGCGGGGCGCGGCTGGCGTTCGTCCGCGCCAGCGCCCGGTGCGCGATGGCGGGGGCGGCGCAGCCGGGGCTGCCGCACGCGCCGGAGATCCTGAAGACGATCGCCCAGGAGCGGGGCAACGAGCTCGGGGCGCTGGCGACGGTGTCCCGGCCGGGGCGGCTGCGGGTCGGGGACGCGCTGTCGCTGGCCTGAGCCTCAGGCCGGGCGGTGCGGGACCAGGCAGAAGGGGTGCCCGGCCGGGTCGGTGAGCACCGTCCAGCGTTCGTGCCGGGCCTTGACCTCGGCGCCGAGGGCGGTCGCGGCGGCTTCGGCGGCGGCCAGGTCGGCGACGTCGATGTCGAGGTGCAGTTGCTGCGGGTGGACCGGGTCGGGCCAGATCGGCGGGCGGTAGTCCGCGATCCGCTGGAAGCCGAGCACCCGGCCGTCGGGCAGGTGGACGGTGGACCAGTCCTCGTGCAGCGTCCAGCGCGGGTCGGGGCGGTCCGCCTCGCCGCCGAGCAGGGCGGCGTAGAACTGGGCCAGGCCCGCCGGGTAGTGGCAGTCCAGCACCACGCACTGCAGTGTGCCGATCATCGTGCTCCCCGTTCCGCTCGCGAAGGGCCGTTCCTCCCAGCATGGCGCATCGGCGCGGCGGGCGGCGGCTCATCCGGCGGGGGCGGTCTCCGCGCAGGTGGGGCGGTTCCGACGGGCCGTCAGGTGGCGCGATGGTGCGGCGCCGGAAACCGGGCCGTGCTGCTTCGTCGTAGTGGCAGAACCCGGAGCCGATGCGCGCTCCGGCAGTGGACCGCCGGCAGACCCGGGCTCGCCGTTCCCCGAGCCCCTGTCGGGGCTCTCTGTCGGGGGTTCCTCTCAGACCGTCAGGCCGCGGCTGATCAGGTCGATCAGGGCGAAGGCGAACAGCGAGATGCCGACGAACCCGTTGGTGGAGAAGAACGCCCGGTTCAGCCGGGACAGGTCGTTCGGCTTGACGATGGTGTGCTCGTAGACGAACGCCCCGGCCACCACGGCGAGCCCGCACCAGAAGAACGCGCCCGCGTCGGTCAGCACCGCGTACCAGGCCAGCAGCGCGGTGGTGACCGCGTGGCAGACCCGGGCGCCGGTGATCGCGGCGGGGATGCCGAAGCGGGCCGGGACGGAGCGCACGCCCATGCCCCGGTCGGCGGCGACGTCCTGGCAGGCGTAGATCAGGTCGAAGCCGCCGATCCAGATGCCGACCGCCAGGCCGAGCACCACCGCGTCCCAGGACCAGCTGCCGGTGACGGCCAGCCAGGCCCCGATCGGGCCCATCGCCTGGGCCAGGCCGAGGATGGCCTGCGGGAAGTCGGTGAACCGCTTGCCGTACGGGTAGACCACCATCGGGACGACCGCGACCGGCGCCAGCAGCAGGCACAGCGTGTTGAGCAGGGCCGCCGAGCCGAGGAAGACCACCAGGGAGATCGCCGAGCCGACGTACGCGGTGCGCAGCGAGACGGCGCCGGTGACGAGTTCGCGGCCCGCGGTGCGCGGGTTCCGGGCGTCGATCTCGCGGTCGATGATCCGGTTGGCGGCCATCGCGAAGGTGCGCAGGCCGACCATGCAGACGGTGACGAGCAGCAGTTCGCGCCAGTGCACCGACCCGTCGGCGAGGAACATCGCGGTGAGTGCGGCGGTGTAGGCGAAGGGCAGCGCGAACACCGAGTGCTCGATCGCGACCAGGCGCAGGAAGGCGCGGGTCCGGCTCGGCTGCGCCTCGAAGGCGTCGGCGGTGGTCACAGTCCGTACTCCGGCTGACCCCCGCGGGTGCGGGGAAGGGCTTCCTGCGCCTGGATCGCATCCGGCAGGCTATCGGGTTTCACAGTCCGTACTCCTTCCAGCGGCGGGTGACCCGGGCGGCGGTCTCCGGGTCGGAGGCGACCATCTCGGGCCAGCCGCCGTCGCGGGTGTAGCCCTCCTCGGGGAGCTTGCGGGTGGCGTCGATGCCCGCCTTGCCGCCCCAGAACTGCTGGTAGGAGGCGTGGTCGAGGTGGTCGACCGGGCCCTCGACGACCGAGAGGTCCCGGCTGTAGTCGACGTTGCCCAGGGCCCGCCAGGCGACCTCCTGGTAGTCGTGCACGTCGCAGTCGGCGTCCACCACGACGATCAGCTTGGTCAGCGACATCATGTGGGCGCCCCAGATGGCGTGCATGACCTTCTGCGCGTGCTTGGGGTACTTCTTGTCGATCGAGACGATCACGCAGTTGTGGAAGCCGCCGGCCTCGGGCAGGTCGTAGTCGACGATGTCCGGGATGATCACCTTGAGCAGCGGCAGGAAGAAGCGCTCGGTGAACTTGCCGAGCGGCCCGTCCTCGGTGGGCGGGCGGCCGACCACGATGGACTGCAGCAGCGGGCGGCGGCGCATCGTCACGCAGTCGATGGTCAGCGCCGGGAACGGCTCCTGCGGGGTGTAGAAGCCGGTGTGGTCGCCGAACGGGCCCTCGGGCAGCATCTCCCCGGGCTCCAGCCAGCCCTCCAGCACCACCTCGGCGTCGGCCGGGACCTGCAGCGGGACGGTCTTGCAGTCGACCATCCGGACCCGCTCGCCCGCGACGAACCCGGCGAACAGGTACTCGTCGATGTCGCCGGGCAGCGGTGCGGTGGCGGCGTAGGTGACGGCGGGCGGGCAGCCGAAGGCGATCGCGACGGGCAGCTTCTCGCCGCGCTTGGCGGCCACCGCGGCGTGGTTGCGGCTGTCCTTGTGGATCTGCCAGTGCATGCCGATGGTGCGCCTGTCGTGCCGCTGGAGGCGGTACAGGCCGAGGTTGCGGACGCCGGAGTCCGGGTCCTTGGTGTGGGTGAGCCCGAGGTTGAAGAAGGAGCCGCCGTCCAGCGGCCAGGTGAACAGCGCGGGCAGCTGCTCCAGGTCGACGTCCTCGCCGGTGAGCACCACCTCGTGGACGGGCGCGTCGGCGGACTTCACGTTCCGCGGCGGGACGTGCGCCATCGAGGCGAGCTTGCCGAACGCCTCCCGGAAGCCGGTGAAGCCCTGCGGCAGCTCGGGCTTGAGCAGGCCGCCGATCTTCTCCGCGATGTCGTCGGGCGACTTGAGGCCGAGCGCCTTGGAGAGCCGGCGCTCGGTGCCGAAGACGTTCATGGCCAGCGGCATCGCCGAACCCTTGACGTTCTCGAACAGCAGCGCGGGACCCTTGGCCTTCTGCACCCGGTCGACGATCTCGCCGACCTCCAGGTAGGGGTCGACCTCGACCTTGATCCGTTTGAGGTCGCCCTCCCGCTCCAGCGCCCGGAGGAAGGAACGGAGATCGTCGTATGCCATACCTGTCAGTATCCGGTACGGGCTACCCTGAGCCCGCCAAGGGTCCTGTTCGAACCTTCCCGGGAGTTCTGCGCTGTGCTGAGAGTCGTGCCCATGGTGGCGCTGCTGGCCCTGTGGGTGTGGGCGTTCATCGACTGCCTGGTCACCCCGGAGGACGAGGTCCGCCACCTGCCGAAGGTGGTCTGGGTGATCATCGTGCTGTTCTTCCCGCTGGTCGGCTCGATCGCCTGGCTGGTGGCCGGCCGCGACCGCACCGGCGCCCGCCGCCGGGTCGCCTGGCCGTCCGGTCCGACCGCCGGGTACCCCGAGTACGAGCGGCCGCGGCGCCCGACGGCGCCGGACGACGACCCGGAGTTCCTGGCCTCGCTGAAGCGCGGCAACGAGCGGCACGAGGACATGCTCAAGCAGTGGGAGGCGGACCTGCGCCGCCGCGAGGAGGAGCTGCGCCGGGGCGACGACCGCCCGGGGGACGGCGACCGCCCCGGGAGCTGAACACGCCTTTTGGCGCATCCCTACCATCCGGACCTGCTCCGGAACCGCGGCACCCGGCCGCCGGCCCGTGTGCGCCCCCTGCGGCGCGGCGCGGGCGGGCGGCCTCCGCGCACCCGCCATCTTGCCGCTGACCTGCCAATTCGACCGTTCCGGCACCCCCCGACCGGGGCGGGCCCGAAGACCCTCCCGCAGTGGCCCGGCCACGGGGCCGTGCGCCCCCCTATGTCGAGGCTGTACAGCGTTCGGCTCCCGACCTTGTACGGATTCGACGCCGAGAGCGGGGCGCCCCGACTCGTACTGTCGTAGCAGTAGAGGTGTTCGCTGCCCCACGCGAGCTTGGAGTGGTTCGAGATGACGGTCCTGCACGATGCGCCGGTCGGCGACGAGGCTCCGGGCGACGCCCGCAGTCGGGTCGCCGAGTTGCACGAGCTGCGTGAGCAGGTCCGTCGCGGTCCCAGCGAGAAGGCGACCGAGGCCCAGCACGCCAAGGGCAAGCTGACCGCCCGCGAGCGGATCGACCTGCTGCTGGACGAGGGCTCCTTCCACGAGGTGGAGCCGCTGCGCCGGCACCGCGCCCAGGGCTTCGGCCTGGAGGCCAAGAAGCCGCACACCGACGGCGTGATCGTCGGCTGGGGCACCGTGCACGGGCGCACCGTGTTCACCTACGCCCACGACTTCCGGATCTTCGGCGGCGCGCTGGGCGAGGCCCACGCCCAGAAGATCCACAAGATCATGGACATGGCCATCGCGGCCGGCGCGCCCCTGGTCTCGCTCAACGACGGCGCCGGCGCCCG
>NZ_JBHUWH010000232.1:0-11878 GCF_042670125.1 Kitasatospora sp. NPDC057198
GGTCAGACCACGCCCACCAGCACGATCACCAGCGCGGGCAGCGCGACGAAGACGCTGCCCAGGTAGAGGGCGAGCACCCAGCGGTGCGCGGAGGCGACCCGGGCCAGGTTCTCGGCGCACCACAGCGGGACGGGGCGCAGGAACGGCAGCACGTAGATCGCCAGGATGGCGAACAGGTTGTAGAGCAGGTGCACGAAGGCCGCCTGGAGGCCGATCCGCGCGTCCGGCCCGACGCCGGCGAACGCCGCGAAGACCACGGTGAACGTGGTGCCCAGGTTGGAGCCGACGACGACCGGGTACACCTGCGCCGGGGTCAGCACGCCCGCCCCGGCGAACGGCACCAGCACCGAGGTGGTGATGGTCGAGGACTGGGTGACGACGGTGACGCCCATGCCCGAGGCCATCGCGAGGTAGCGGTTGCGGCCGACGGCGGCGACCAGCGCGTCCCGGGCCCGGCCGACCATCAGCAGCTTGAGCAGCCGGCCCAGGTAGCGGACGGCGACCAGGATCAGCACGGCGCCGATCCCGATCACCGCCAGCGGCCCGAGGGTCTCGTCCAGGTGCGCGCTCGCGCCGACCACCGCCCGCTCCACCGGCCGGGTGGCGGCCCGGACGACGTTGAAGTGGGCCGGGTTCGGCAGCCAGTCGGTGCCGTACAGCGCGTCGGTCAGCTCCCCGCTGAGCCGCTCCAGCGGGTGCCAGAGCAGTTCGAGCGGGAAGAAGACCAGCAGCGCCAGCCAGTTGTAGAAGTCGTGGACGGTCGAGGCGCCCAGCGCCCGGCGGAACTCGGTGCGGTTCCCGATGAAGGTCAGCGCGACCAGGCTGGTGGTCACGGTGGTGCCGACGTTCGCGCCCAGGATGATCGGGACCGCGCCCCGGATCGGCAGCGCGCCCGACCCGACGGCGGTGACGGCGATGGCCGTCGTCGTGGTCGAGGACTGGATCAGCACCGTCCCCAGCACGCCGACGCTGAGTCCGACCCACGGGTTCGCGGCGAACGCGAACAGGGTGTGCGCCGCCTCGCCGCCCAGCCCCGCGAAGCCGCTGCTGATGATGCCCACCGCGCAGACCAGCAGGTAGATCAGCCCGGCGACGCCGGACCAGCCGAGCGCCTGGGCCCAGCCGGGGAGGGGAACGGCCTCGGCGCCGTCCTCCCGGAGGTGGTCGTCCGGCCCGCCGCCGGGTGTGGCGTGCGCCATGGCCCCAGGCTACGAGCCGCGGGCGGGGTGCGCGCGGGAGCGGCGCGCCGGGAATGCCGAGAATTTTAGGTTTGCTAATGATGAGCAAGGCTCGTTAAACTCGGCCCGTCCTCACCCCACCGACCCCCAGGAGGTTCCCGTGCGGTTGAACCGGATCGACTGGACCCCGCCCGAGGGGGAGCGGAAGCAGCCCGCCCAGGTGCGGCGGATCCTCGGGCTGTTCCGGCCGTACGCCGGCCGGCTGGGCGTGGTGGGGCTGCTGGTCGCGGCCTCCGCCGTGGTCTCGGTGGTCACGCCGTTCCTGCTGCGCGCGGTGCTCGACACCGCGATACCGCAGGGGCGCACCGGGCTGCTCAGCCTGCTCGCGCTCGGGATGATCGCCGCCGCCGTGGTCACCAGCGTGCTCAACGTCCTCCAGACGCTGATCTCCACCACCGTCGGCCAGCGCGTCATGCACGACCTGCGCACCTCCGTCTACCGGCACCTGCAGCGGATGTCGCTGGCGTTCTTCACCCGCACCCGCACCGGCGAGGTCCAGTCCAGGATCGCCAACGACATCGGCGGCATGCAGGCCACCGTCACCGGCACCGCCACCTCGCTGGTCTCCAACCTGACCGCGGTGGTCGCCAGCGTGGTCGCGATGGCCGCGCTCGACTGGCGGCTGACGATCGTCTCGCTGCTGCTGCTCCCGGTGTTCGTCTGGATCAGCCGCCGGGTCGGCCGCGAGCGCAAGAGGATCACCGGCGAACGGCAGCGCCGGCTCGCCGAACTCTCCTCCGCCGTCCAGGAGTCGCTGTCGGTCAGCGGCATCCTGCTCGGCCGCACCATGGGCCGCTCCGGCTCGCTGACCCGCGAGTTCGCCGAGCGCTCGGACGACCTGGCCGCCCTCGAGGTGCGCTCCAGCATGGCCGGGCGGTGGCGGATGTCCACCATCGGGATCGTGATGGCCGCGATGCCCGCGCTGATCTACTGGGCGGCCGGGCTGGCCTCCGCCGCCGGGGCGCCGATCGTCTCGCTCGGCACCCTGGTCGCGTTCGTCTCGCTCCAGCAGGGCCTGTTCCGGCCCACCGTGAGCCTGCTGTCCACCGGCGTGGAGGTGCAGACCTCGCTCGCCCTGTTCCAGCGCATCTTCGAGTACCTCGACCTGCCGGTGGAGATCGACGAGCCCGAGCACCCCGTCCACCTGGAACGGATCCGCGGCGACGTCCGGTTCGAGGGCGTCGAGTTCCACTACCGCCCCGACCAGGACCGCCCCACCCTGACCGGCATCGACCTGGCCGTCCCGGCCGGCGGCTCGCTCGCGGTGGTCGGCGAGACCGGCTCCGGCAAGTCCACGCTGTCCTACCTGGTGCCCCGGCTGTACGACGCCACCGGCGGCCGGGTCCTGATCGACGGGGTGGACGTGCGCGAGCTGTCCTTCGAGACGCTGGCCCGCGCCGTCGGCGTGGTCTCCCAGGAGACCTACCTGTTCCACGCCTCGGTCGCCGACAACCTGCGCTTCGCCAAGCCCGACGCCACCGACGCCGAACTCGTCGCGGCCGCGAAGGCCGCCCAGGTCCACGACATGATCGCCGCCCTCCCGGACGGCTACGACACCGTGGTCGGCGAACGCGGCTACCGCTTCTCCGGCGGCGAGAAGCAGCGCCTGGCGATCGCCCGCACCGTGCTGCGCAACCCGCCCATCCTGGTCCTGGACGAGGCCACCAGCGCCCTGGACAACCGGACCGAGCACGCCGTCCAGCAGGCCCTGGACGCCCTCGCCGCGGGCCGCACCACCCTCACCATCGCGCACCGGCTCTCCACCGTCCGCGACGCCGACCGGATCGCCGTCCTCGACCGCGGCGAGATCGCCGAACTCGGCACCCACGACGAACTGCTCGCCCGCGGCGGCCGCTACGCCGCCCTGGTCGACCGCGAGGCGCTCCCCGCGCCCACCGCCTGAGCGGGGGATCAGCGCCAGGGCCCCAGCTTCTCCGGGTTGCGCACCACCCAGACGTCGGTGATCCGGCCCCCGGCGGCGCGGAACGCGAGCACGCCCACGACGACCCCGTCCACCCGCGCGACCAGCCCCTCCTGCCCGTTCACCGGCTGCTCGCACAGCTCGAGGCCGGGCTGCGCGTCCGCGAAGGCGGCCACCGCCGCCGCGATCCGGCCGCCGCCCGACAGCGGCTCCGGCAGGGCCTGGACCAGCCCGCCGCCGTCGGCCACCACCGTCGCGTCCGGATCCAGCAGCCCGACCAGCGCCCGGACGTCCCGCGCCTCCCAGGCCCGCCCGAACTCCCGCACCAGCGCGGCCCGCTCACCCGCCGGAGCGGCCGGCGGGCGGGCCCCGCGCACCCGGCGGCGCCCCGAGGCGGCCAACTGGCGGCAGGCCGCCGCCGAGCGGCCCACCACCACCGCGACCTCCGGGAACGGGTAGCCGAACACGTCGTGCAGCACGAAGGCGACCCGCTCCGCCGGGGTCATCGACTCCAGCACCACCAGGAACGCCATGTGCACCGACTCGTCCAGGGTGATCCGGTCCGCCGGGTCCCCGTCCGCGCCGTCCCCCGGCACCGGCTCCGGCAGCCACGCGCCCACGTACCGCTCCCGGCGCACCCGGGCCGAACCCAGCAGGTCCAGGCAGATCCGCCCGGCGACCGTGGTCAGCCAGCCGCCCGGCGCCGCCACCTCGGCCCGCCGCCGCTCCGGCAGCGCGTACCAGCGGGCGTAGGTCTCCTGCACCACGTCCTCGGCGTCGGCCAGCGAACCCAGCAGCCGGTACGCCAGGTTGGTCAGCCGCCGCCGCTCCGCCGCCACCACGCGCAGCGCCTCGTCCCGCCGCCCCGCCACGGTCTCTTCCACGTCGCTCCTCCTCGGTCCGTTCCCCCTGAGACCGGACAGCGCCCCGGAATGTGACATCCGGCCCCCGCCTCACACTCCGGGCCGCCGTTTCGTCGTACCGGCAGGAGCACACCGACGGACGGAGAGAGCACGATGGACGACTTCCAGCCGGTCGCCGACCGGATCGAGATCCAGGCCCTGCAGGCCGAGTTCACCGACGCGGTGACGATGCGCGACCGCCCCCGGCTCGCCGCCCTGTTCACCGCGGACGGGGTGCTGCGGATGCCCGACGTCCCGATCGAACTGACCGGCCCCGAGGAGATCCGGGTCGGCGGCGAGAAGCTCCAGGAGCAGTGGGAGTTCTTCGTGCAGAACACCCACCCCGGCACCGTCCGGATCGACGGCGACACCGCCACCGGACGGGCCCACATGTACGAGCTGTTCCGGCTGCGCGACGGCCGCCAGGGCGTCAACCACGCCGTCTACCACGACCGCTACCGGCGCACCCCGGACGGCTGGCGGTTCACCGAACGGGTCTACGAGATCCGCTACCTGGACACCAGCCCGCTCGGCGGCACCGCCCCCGGCACCACCCGCCCCGAAACCACCCGCCCTGCCCCCGCCGCCACCGACCCCGCCGCCCCCGCCACCGAGGACCGGCTCCAGCGGGCCGCCGCCGCCCTCGCCGCGCACGGCTTCGCCGTCGAGGTCCTGGACGGCGCCGCGGCCGCCCGGGCCCGGGTCCGCGCCCTCCTCGACCTCCTCCCGGACGGCGCGAGCGTGCTCACCACCGCCAGCGAGACGCTCCGGCTGACCGGCATCGAGGAGGACGCCGACGCCCGCCCCGGCGCGCTCAAGCCCCGGCTGCTCGCCATGGACCGGGAACGCGAGGCCGACGAGCTGCGCCGCCTGCTCGCCGCCCCCGACCTCGTCCTCGGCAGCGCCAACGCCCTCGTCGAGACCGGCGCCCTCGTCCTCGCCTCCGCCTCCGGCAGCCAGCTGCCCGCCCACGGCGGCGGTGCGGGCCACGCCGTCTGGGTGGTCGGCGCCCAGAAGCTCGTCCCCGACCTGCCCGCCGCCCTGCGCCGCGTCCACGAACACGTCCTCCCGCTGGAGGACGCCCGCAGCCGCCGGGCGTACGGCGCCCCCGCCGCCGTCAACCAGCTCCTGGTCCTGAACGCCCCGCCCCGCCTCGCCCGCGGCACCGTCCTGCTGCTGCGGGAGGCCGTCGGCTACTGACCCGGGCCGAACCGCCGACCCTCCCCGCGGCCTCGTCACCACCTGCTGCCATGATCGGCCGACACGACACGACACGACACGACACGACGCGGACGGGAAGGGCGGGCCATGGGCCTGACGGCGGAGCAGGTGGCACGGCAGATCGCGGCGGAGGTCGCCGCCGGGGCGCCGGAGGGCTGGACGCACTGCGTGCTGGCCGGGTACGCCGGTGCGACCGGCGGCCACGCCCTCTCCGGCGAGTACGCGGTGCCGGGCCGCCCGGACCGCCTCCTCGTGCACCTGCCGGACCTCGCCCGGCTGGGAGCGGTCTTCGGAGCGAGCCACGGCTGGCCGGCCACGGTCCTCGAACTGACCTGCCGCCCCTCCGGCGCCTTCGACCTGGTGGCCTTCCCGCAGGGACCCCTCCACGACCTCAACCCCCAGAGCAACTGGACGCTCGTCCTCGACCCCGACCACCGGCCCGCCGAACCCGGCGGCACCGGGGCCGACCACCCGGCCGTTCCGCACCCGTCCGCCGACCCCGCCCTGGCCGTCGAACGGCTGCACGCCCTGCTGCGGCAGGACGCCGAGGAGCGCGGCGAGGCCGCCGAACTGCGCCCGCCCGTCACCGAGGAGCGGCTCGCCGCCGTCGAAGGGCGCCTCGGCCGCGCCCTGCCCGCCGACCTGCGGGCGCTCTACCGGGAAGCCGACGGCGACGGCGGCCGGGAGGTTCTCGGCGGCTACGCCTGGCTGCCGATCGGCCGGCGTGCCGACGCCCCCGACAGCACACCGGAGCCGGGGCACTTCGACTGGCGGTACCAGTGGGACAGGGTCGTCTTCGACGCCCAGCCCGCGCACACCGTCCGCCGCCGCACCGCGCACCCCGGCTGGATCCCGATCGCCACCACCTACGACGGCGACTACATCGCCGTCGACCTCGCCCCGGCCGCCGGCGGCCACCACGGTCAGGTGATCGAGATCGGCGCCACCTTCGAGGACGGCCCCGGCCTGCTCGCCCCCTCCGTCACCGCCTGGCTCGGCCAACTGCTGGAACTGCCGGACGCCGAACCGCCGGACGACGAAAGGCAGCAACTGGTCGCCTCCACCCTGGACGAGGGGCTCACGCCGCGGACCCAGGCCGTCCACCTCAACGACGCCCGGTCACCGGTCGACCTCACCCCGCTCGCCGCCACCCGCCTGCGCCGCCTGCACCTCAACGGGTGCGCCACCGCCGACCTGACGCCGCTGGCGGCACTCCCGGTGGAGGACCTCCAGGTCGGCCTCACCGCGGGCGCCGACCCGGCCCCGCTCGCCGGCCACCCGCACCTCGCCTCGCTCGCCGTCCGCGCCGACCACCCGGTCGACCTCGCCGCGCTGCGCACCCTGCCCGCGCTGCGCGCCCTCGACCTGTCCGGCTGCCCCGCCGCGGACCTGGCGCCGCTCGCCGGGCTGCCCGGCCTGCGCTACCTCGCCCTCACCGGCCCGCAGTGGGGCGCCCTGGCCGCCGCGGGCCGCCTCCCCGCCGGCCTGGCCGCCGCGCGCCTGGCCGGGGGCGCCTCGCTCGCCGAGGCCCTCGACCTGCTGGCCGCCCTGGGCACCGACACCTCCGCCGCCGTCCGCCTCTCCGGCAGCCGGTAGGCCGCCGGGGAGGCGACGGGCGGGTCAGCCGCGGAAGTTCGCCGGGCGCTCCGGGGACGCCTCGGCCAGGGCCTTCGTGACGGCCTCGGTGCCCGCCCGCAGGCCGTAGACGGGGGTGTCGGGCTGCTGGCGCCAGGAGTCGTCGATGCCGCCGGAGTCGACGGTGTCGAAGCCCAGGGCGTCGATCAGCTCGCGCACCAGCTGCTTGGCGGCCGGGTCGTCGCCCGCGACCGGGAGGGCGATCCGCTCGGGGTCCCCCGCGGGGCGGGGGGCGTCCAGGATGTCCTGGGCGTAGGTGCCGTTGAACGCCTTGACCACGGGGTGGCCGAGCTGCTGCTCGACCCAGCGGCTCTCGGTCAGGCCGCCGTCCTCGATGGCGTCGATCCGGCCGTCCCGCTGCTGCGGGTAGTAGTTGTTGGTGTCGACCAGGACGAAGCCCTCGGCCGCGCCCGCGAGCAGGTCCTCCGGCAGGTCGGGGACGTTCTTCAGCGGGACGGTCACCACGACCAGCTCCGCGCCCCGCGCGGCCTCGGCGGCCGCCACGGCCGTCGCGCCGGTCTCGGCGGCCAGGTCGGCCAGCGTCTCGGGGCCGCGCGAGTTGGCCACCGAGACCCGGTGGCCGAGGGAGGTGAGGCGGCGGGTCAGGTTGCCGCCGATGTTGCCCGCGCCGATGATGCCGATCTTCATGGGAAGAGCTCCGTTCGGGTCCGGTTCGCGGGCGCCGGGGAGGGGGCCCCCACGAGGATGCCGAACAGGAACGCCCGCCCGGTTGTTCCCGGGCGGGCGGAAGTCCCCGACGGGGCGTCAGGCGGCCTTGGGCGACTCGTTGTACTGCTCGGCGGGCTCCTGGCCGGAGAGCGCCTGGATCGCGGCCATCACCTCGTCGGTGACCTGGCGGCGGGCCTTGGCCGAGCGGGCCTGGCCGTGCAGCTCGTCGAAGTGCAGCGGCTCGCCGAACTTCACGCTGATCTTCCGCAGCCGGGGGATCCGCTTGCCGACCGGCAGGATGTGCTGCGGGCCCTCCAGGGCGACCGGCACCACCGGGACGCCGGCGGTCAGCGCCAGCCAGGCCACGCCGGTCTTGCCGCGGTACAGCCGGCCGTCCAGCGAGCGGGTGCCCTCGGGGTAGATGCCGAAGGCCCGGCCGGAGTTCAGGATCTCCAGGCCCTCGTCCAGCGAGGCGGTGGCGGCCCGGACGCTGCCGCGCTCCACCGGGACGGCGTTGATCACGTGGGTGAAGAAGAACCGGGAGACCGCGCCCTTGAGGCCGCTGCCGGTGAAGTACTCGGCCTTGGCGAGGAAGAACACCTGGCGCGGCGCGGCCAGCGGGATGACCACGCTGTCCACGAACGACAGGTGGTTGCTCGCCAGGATCACCCCGCCCTTGCGCGGCACGTTCTCCAGGCCCTCGATCGTCGGCCGGTACAGGGCCTTCGCGAGCGGCTTGAGCACGAGCTTGGTGACGAGGTCGATCACGGTGTTGGCCCTCCCTGGCCGGATGAACGGGTCCGGCCGGGGGACATCCCCGTCCGGGCCCCGCCGCGGGGGCGGGGCGCGCGGCCCGGACCGGGCCGGACCACTGGGCAACGGACCGCAGACTACGACATGGACCCCGCGGTTCGTCCACATCCGCCGCCGGGGCGGCGCTGCGATCCTTGTCACGCCCGCCCGGTGGACGGGTCGTGTCTCGAGGAGTGGGACGGCGCTCAGGCCCGGAGCGGGAAGATCCGGCTGACCACCCGCTCGGCGGCCCGGCCGTCGTCCCAGGGGCAGAACCGCTCCCGGAAGCGCCGCCGGGCCTCCGGCTCCGGGTCGCCCGCGAGCAGCGCCTCGGTGAGGGCGTCCTGCTCGGTGGTGACCGCGCCGGGCGGCTCCTTCATCAGGTCGAAGTACACGCCGCGGACCTCCTGGTACTCCTCCCAGTCGGGGGCGTACACGGCGATCGGGCGGTCCAGCACCGCGTAGTCGAACATCATCGAGGAGTAGTCGGTGACCAGGGTGTCCGCGGCCAGGTAGAGGTCCTCGACGACGGGGTGGTCGGAGACGTCCAGCAGGGTCGCCGCGCCCGGGGCGGCGGTCAGGTCGCCCGCGCCGCCCTCGTGGAAGTAGTGGGTGCGCACCAGCACCGTCCAGCCGGGGCCGAGCCGCCCGGCCAGCTCGGGCAGGTCCAGCAGCGGCAGGTAGCCGCCGCGCGACTCGCGGTGGGTCGGCGCGTACAGCACGGTGCGCTGCCCGTCGGCGATGCCCAGCGCCCGGCGGGCGTCCACGCACTGCTCGGGGGTGGCCAGCACCAGGCGGTCGTTGCGCGGGTAGCCGGTGTCGAGGATCTGGTAGGTGCCGGGGAAGGCCCGCGCGAAGTGCTTGCTGGTGTGCGGGTTCGGCGAGACCAGGTAGTCCCAGCGGCCGACCACTTCGCGCAGCCGCTCGAAGTCCATCCCGTCCGCGGCGACCGGCCGGTCCACCAGGTCCATCCCCATCGCCTTCAGCGGGGTGCCGTGCTGGGTCTGCACGTGCACGGTGCCGGTGCGCTTGGTCATGGTGTGCGGGAAGTTGACGTTGTTGACGAAGTACTTGGCGGTGGCCATCGCCTTCAGGTACGCGGGCGTGTTGACGATCACGTACGGCACCCCGGCGGGCAGCGTGGCGGCCCGCTCGGCGTTCTCCACCACCCACACCCCGCGCACCTGCGGGGCCAGCTCCTTCGCCTTGGCGTAGATCGCCGCCGGGTTGCAGGCGTAGCCGCGGTGCCAGTACGCCGCGTACACCGCGAGGTCCTTGTCGATCGGCATCCGCTTGAAGGCGTTGTACGCGGTGAGCCTGGCCCCGCTGCGGACGGCCTTCTTCACCCCGGGCGCCACCGACCGGGCGCCGCGCTTGACCGCGCCGGGCAGCCGGCCGCCGCGGCGCAGCTCGGCGTAGGCGCGCCGGGAGCCGCGGGCGGCCAGCCGGTACTGGACGCCGCGCACGCCGGACGGGTACCGGTAGCCGTCCGGGCGGTGCTTGGCGAAGTGGCCGGTGATCCGGGCGAAGAACTCCGGGCGCAGCCCGACCGGGACGAGCCCGGGGCTGTCGTAGACGGTGAGCGCCTGCTTGACGGTGCGGTCGAAGACCAGGGTGCGCAGGGCGTCCGCGCGCTCGTTCCGGTCCAGGAAGGCGAAGATCGCGTCGTACTGGGCGAAGGCGTCGGCGTGCTTGGCGGAGGCGGTGGCGGTGATCGCGCCGGGGCGGCCGCGCCGGTAGTTGTAGCAGGGCCGGTCCAGGTAGAGCAGCCGGTCGGCGGCCAGCAGCAGCGGGTAGGTGACCGAGATGTCCTCGTAGTGGCCGCCGCCGAAGCGCACGTCCAGGCCGAGCAGGTACGCGCGGCGCATCACCTTGTTCCACACCGCCAGGACGGCGTTGAACAGCGCCGGGTGCTCGGCGGCGGTGCAGCCGGACACCAGCGGGGAGCCGGCCAGCACCTTGCGCCACGGGTTCGGCTCCCGGCCGCCGTCGGGGTAGACGTGGACGAAGTCGGTGATCAGCACGTCGGCGGGCACCTCGCGGGCCGTCTCGGCGCGCAGCTCGGCCAGTACGGCGTCGATGCTGCCCTCGGGCAGCCAGTCGTCGCTGTCGACGAACCAGACGTAGGTGCCGGTGGCCTCGGCCAGGCCGGCGGTGCGGGCGCCGCCGAGCCCCCGGTTGTCGGCCAGGTGCAGCACCCGCATCCGCGGGTCGCCGGCGGCGTGCGCGTCCAGCAGGGCGCCGCAGTTGTCGGGGGAGCGGTCGTCCACCGCGATCAGCTCCACCTCGCCGGGGGCCGCCCCGTCCGACCGGAGCGAGTCCAGGCACTGCGGCAGGAAGCGTTCCACGCCGTGAACGGGCAGGACGATGCTGAGCAGGGGTGGCACGTGCGTTCACTCCGCGAAGGGATTGAGAGGGTGGCGGCCGGCCGGGCGCCCGGTACGGACACTCTACCGAGCGGGCCTGGACGCTCCCTGGGAACGGACGGCGGGGGAGCGGACGGCGGGGAGCCGGCGGCGGGCCGGCCGGGCCGCGGCACCCCGGGCGCAGGTGGTCGGGGTGACCGGGGTGTCGCGGACGGCGGGGAAACGCGACCGCCGGTGCCGCGCCGTACCAGCGGCGGCACCGGCAGCCCGGTTGGCGGTCCGACCGACCCTCAACGATCGACCGCCGGTCCGTCCACCACGTCGGAGTCGGGCCGCCGCAGCGTCGAGACGGCCGGACAGTGACTCACTGTGGTGTCGGAAGCGTAACGGGATGGTCGGGTGATTCGTTCATCTTCGAAATCACCCGACCGGGGATGGGTGGGTGTTCCCCGCTATCCCGTGTCGCTGTAGATATTGCTTGGAGGTTTCGGCCACGTCAATCCCTCGTATGTGTTCAATTTCTGAACTCAAGATGACGGGCCCGTTCCGTTCGCGCGTCCGTTCGCGCGCCCGGCGCGTCCGCGACCCCCCGGCGCACCCGCCGACCCCTGGCGCGCCCCGTTGGTGCACCCGGCCGCCGCAGAGCCCAACACCCGGTCGGTGCTTGGATGGTGCACCATCAACCGATGCCTAGTCGTGACCGGCACCACCGGCCCCTGGTGAAGCGTCAGTTCCCCGCGCACGGTACGGTGGCAGAACACCAGGACGGTTGTGTGAAGGCCGTCGTAGCCGGATAATCTTCGCCTCACGGCCCTGGCGCCTCGTAGGGGTGGGAAACAGATGGAACAGATGCAAGTGCGGCCGCGGCCCCGGGTGCCCGCGATCCAGTGCGGTGTCGGCACGACCGGCCGCCGGATCGACCGACACCTGGCGATCCTCGGCGCGCCCGCGCTCCCGGTGGTGGACACGGCAGAAGCGCTCGGCCTGATAAGGGAACTGACGCCGCGCGGGCCCAGTGCCCCCGCACCGGCCGCCTCGCCGCGCCGCAGCGCCCGGGTCTCCCTGATGGCCCCGCTGCGCCGCCTCAAGCGGAGCCTCTTCGGCAGTCGGGGCTGACGCCGGGCGGGTGCGTCC
>NZ_JBHUWH010000233.1:0-11858 GCF_042670125.1 Kitasatospora sp. NPDC057198
CAGGCGGCACCGCCCCCGCCGCCGGTCACCGCCGCGCCGGAGACTCCGCCGCCGGCCCCGCGGCCGACACCGTCGCCGACGCCCACGCCGACCCCGACGCCGTCCCCCACGCCGACGCCGTCGCCCACGCCGTCCCCGAAGCCCGTCAAGCGGGTGCCTCCGCCGGCCCCGTCGCCCAGGCCGACGCCGTCGCCCACACCGTCCCCGACGCCGACGCCGACCGTGACGCCGACGCCGTCCCCGTCACCCACTCCGTCGGTGGTGGCGGTGGCGAAGCAGTTCTGGCTGGACGAGGTGCCGCTGGACCGGGGCCACCGGGCCGCGGCCGGCACTCCGACCATCCGCGGCGGCGGACAGGTCGTCCAGCGGCCCTCGGCCTGGCTGCACGGCACCCGCTACCAGCACGTGCTGGCGGCCCGGGTGCCGTCCCGGGTGACGGTCGACCTGAACCGCCCCTGCCGCTCCTTCGACGCCGTCGCGGGGCTGGACGACTTCGGCGTCACGTACGGCGAGGTGGTGTTCTCGGTGCAGGGCGGCGACGGCCGGGTGCTGTGGAGCTCCCCGCCGATGTCCCCGGACGACCGGCCGGTCCCGGTGCACGTCGAGCTGGACGGCCAGACGTCCATCCGCCTGGTGGTCACCCCGGTCCGCGGCTCGGTGCCGGTGGTCGACCTGGCGGACTGGGCGCAGGCCCGGCTGACCTGCTGAACCGCTGCGCCGAGGCGAGACCGGGGGCGCGGGGAACTGCGCGCAGCAGGAGGAGCACGTCAGCGTGGTCGCGAGATGGTGCAAGCTCTCGTCCTGCGTCGCGATCCGGCTGCGCGTGCTCGGCTGCCCGCGCAGTTCCCCGCGCCCCCGGTTTCGCGTTCGCGGGTCTCAGACCGCGCAGGTGCCGTCCTCGCAGGTGGCCGCGGGCGGGGCGAGCGGGGTGATCCGCTTGGCGGTCTCGGCCTCGACCTGGCGGAGGACCTGGAGGAAGGTCTCGGCCTCCTGGCCGCCCTGGACGGCCCACTGGCCCTCGAAGACGAAGGTGGGGACGGCGGTGACGCCGATGGCGCGGGCTTCGGCGAGGGCGGCGCGGGTCTCGGCCTCGCCCTCGTTCCCGGCCAGGTAGGCGGCGGCGCGGTCGCGGTCGATGCCGGTCTCGGCGGCGAGGTCGGCGAGCGCCTCGGTGTCGCCGACGTCGACGCCCTCGGAGAAGTGGGCCTTGAGCAGGCGCTCCTTGAGGGTGGCCTGGACGGCAGCGCCGTACTCGGTCTCGGCGAGGTGGAGCAGGCGGTGGGCGCGGAAGGTGTTGACCTCGACGGCGGCGTCGAAGTCGTAGTCGATGCCGATGCCCTTGCCGACCTCGGTGATCCGGGCGTCCATGGCGAGGGCCTGCGGGCCGTAGCGCTCGGTGAGCCACTCGCGGTGCGGGCGGGCCTGCTCGGGGGCGTCGGGGACGAGCTGGTAGGGGCGGTAGACCACCTCGACGCCGTCCTTGCCCTCGAACTGTCCGAGCGCCTGCTCGAAGCGCCGCTTGCCGACGTAGCACCAGGGGCAGGCGATGTCCGAGTAGATTTCGACCTTCATGGCGGGACGTGCTCCTGTCGGGGTCTGGGTGGGGCCGGACGGCCGTTCGACGGTAGGTGAACGCTCAACCATCCCCGGGCATTCCGGCCGTCCCCGCTCAGTCCCTGCTCAGGCCCAGCTCAAGCCCCGCCCGGCCCCGCCCGGCCCCGGCCCGGCCCCCGCTCAGTCCTCCTCGGCGGGGGGCGCGGGCACCACCAGCACCGGGCAGGTGGCGTGGTGCACGGCCGCGGTGCTGACCGAGCCGAGCAGCAGCCGGGAGAAGCCGCCGTTGCCGCGGGTGCCGACGACCAGGGTGTGCCGTCCCCCGGCGGCCCGGAGGAGGACGTCGATCACGTTGCCGAGGACGACGTGCAGGGTGAGCTGCCCGGCGTACGGGCGGGCGCGGGCGGACTGCACGGTGGCGACGGCCCGGCGCAGGCCGTCGGACATGCTCTCGATCAGCCGCTCGACGCTCTCCTGCACCAGGTCGGCCATGCCGGGCGGGTAGCCGGTCGGCGAGGGGTTGACCACGGCGAGGACGTGCAGCGGGAGGCGGTGCGCCTCGGCCTCGGTCATCGCCCGGTCGAGGGCCCACAGGGCGGCGTCCGAGCCGTCGCAACCGACCAGGACCGAGCTGCCGGGCGGCGGCGCGTCGTGGCTGACGGGAAGGGTGGCGGTCATGGCGCGTGCTCCGTACGGGGGTTGGGGGCTCCGACGCTAACCGGCGGGGGGCCGGCGGCGGCGCAGGCGCACCCGGGCGGTCAGGTTTCGATCGCGGTGCGGCGCGGCGCGGGCAGGCCGGTCCAGGAGGAGCCGGGGCGGCGGGCGGCCAGCCGGCGCAGCCAGAGTTCGACGGAGACCAGGTCGGCGAGGGCGGCGAGGGTGCCGGGCGGGGCGCTCTGCGCGGGGTCGGTGGCGGCGGCCAGGGTCTTGCGGGCGGCGGGGGCGTCGAGCAGTCCGGCCTCGGCGAGCAGCGGGCGGTCGAGCAGTTCGGTGAGCGCGGGCGCGGCGGCCCGCAGGCCCCGGCGGACGGGGTCGTACGGGTCGGGGCCCGGGGCGCGGCCCCAGTCGGCGGGCAGGTCGGTGCGGCCGGCGCCGGCCAGGACGGCGGCAAGCAGGGCGTGCCGGGCGCCGGGTTGCAGGCGCAGGTCGTCGGGGAGCAGCCGGGCGGCGCGGACGACCTGGTTGTCGAGGAAGGGGGCGTGCAGGCGCTGGCCGTGCTGTTCGGTGGCCTGCACCAGGGTGCGGTAGTGGGCGGCGTGCCGGTGCAGGGCGAGGCGGGCGCGGCGGGCGCCGGGGGGTTCGGTGGGGGCGCCGTCGCGGGCGGCGGTGCGCAGGTGCTGGGCGAGGGCGGCGAGCGGTTCGTCGGCGAGCAGGTGGGCGGCGGGGCCGGGGCGGTGCCAGGCGAGGTCGGCGGCCAGGGCGTGGCCCACCGTCCGCTTCTGCGCGGGTTCCTGACGGAGCGTCAGTTGGAGGGCCAGGTCGTCGAGGGCGTCGGCGTAGCGGGCGCGGGCCAGGCGGCGGGCGGCGCGCAGCACGGTGACGGGGGTGCGCAGGGTGCCGGTGAGGGCGCCGGCGGTGGCCCGGTCGGCGCCGGCCAGGGCGGCGAGCGGGGTGAGCAGGTCGAGGGAGCGGCCGGAGCGGACCAGGTCGGCGAGCCGGGCGGGGTGGCCGTCGAGGACCTGGCGGGCGCCGTGGCCGGTGAGGTGGTCGGCCCCGCCGGCCCGGTGCGCGGCGGCGTGCCGGGCGGCGTCGACCAGGGCGGGGCCGGGTTCGTCGGTGAGCGGCCCGGCCAGGGGGTCGGCGAGGTCGGCGTACGGGGCGACCGGCGGGACGACCAGGTGGCGCAGCCGGGGGGCGTGGACGGCGAGGGCGAGTCCTTCGGCGTCGCCGAGGGTGACGGCGGGCAGGGTCTCGGGCTCGGGGGGTTCGGCGCGGCGGGCCCAGGAGCCCTTGACGGCGCCGGTGCGGGCGGCGGACCGCTCGGGCCCGGTGCCGGCGCCGGGCCCGGGCGGCAGCGGGACGGCGGCGGCGAGCAGGGCGACGGTGGCGGAGGCGGTGCCGTAGGAGAGGTCGACGCCGAGCCGGGGCCGGTCGGCGGGCGCGGTGGCGCGGACCCGGCAGCGGACGGCCTCCAGCAGGGCGCGGGTGAGTTCGCGGACGGCGGGCGCCTCGGCGCGCTCCTCCCCCGGGTCGTCCAGGTACGAGGTGCGGTCGGCCCGCCCGCCCCGGATGCCCAGCGCGTGGCCGGGCGGGACGCGGCGCACGCCCCGGTAGGGGGTGCGGTCGCCGAGCGTCTCGGGGGTCTCGGGGGTGGCGAGCCGGGCGGCCAGGTGGGCGGTGTCGACGGGGGCGCCGACCAGGTCGGCGAGCGGGAGGGCGGCGGTGGCGTAGGCGGTGCCGCCGGCGAACGGGGTGTGGAAGACCGGTTGGGCGCCGGACAGGTCGGCGAGCAGGACGGTGGAGCGGGTGCCGGCGCGCAGCACGACGGTGTAGCTGCCGGGCCAGTGGGTGAGGTGGCGCAGCGCGCCGCCGCGGGCGGCGGCCAGACCGTCGGCGAGTTCGCGGTCGGTGGCGCCGCAGCGGCCGGCCACGGCCAGGCGCAGGGTGGCGGGGGTGTCCCGGTCGGCGCTGTCGGCCGGGTCGGCCGGGTCGAGGCCGCCGCGGACGGTGGCGGGGCCGCCGGGGCGGAGCACGGCGAGGCGCAGTTCGTCGGGGCGCCAGTCGCCGACCGCCCAGAGCGGGTTGGGCCCGCCCCAGAGCAGGGTGCCGGCCAGCGGTCGGACCGCGGCGAGGGCCGGGTCGGCGGCGCTCAGGCCGCTCCAGCCGGTGAGCCACCGCATCGCGCCTCCACCTGTGGTGCCGCGGCGCGCGGCGGAACCCGGGGCGGGCGTACGGGGTTGGCGCGCCGTCAGGAGACATCGTGCCACCGATGGGGCGGTTGAGCGCCAGGCTTTCGGGCACCTGGTGCGGCAGGACGCACGGACCGGGCCTCCCCCTCCGGGGCCCGGTCCGTGCGGGTCTCGAACTCCCGTCCGGGGCAAGGCCGGTGGCCGGGCCGGGCGGCGCGGGGACGGCCGCGGCCGCCACGGACCGGCCGAAGTTGGCCGAAAGCCGTCGCACGGCCCGGGAGGGCATCCGCATGCCCTCCCGGACGCGCAGCTGCCCGCGGGGAATTGAGGCAGCGTTTCCCCCGGCCCGCCGGGTCCTCGACGGCGGGCCGATCCACAGGCTTTAGCGAATCGCCCACCTGCCGCTGCGGCCAGGGAGCACGGGTGGCGCACGCGGGCACGGGACCGGAGCACGGGCGTCCGGCAACTGCGGCCGGGCACCGGCCGGGCGTCCGGGCGCCCGCCGTGGACGCGGTGCGTTCCCGCCAACCGGAATGCAGCCTCTTAACCCTCGGAACGCGGGCGACTACGCTAGGTGCAAGCAATCCGCCGGCGTACCCCGCCACCGCGGCTCGCCGCCATCCGCGCACGACTCCGCGCACGACGTCGCCAGGGGGTGCCACCGCCACCATGACCGTCAGCTCACGAGGGCCGAACGACCGGCTCGGGGCACTCCTCGCACTCGCCCAGATCAGCAACGCCGGACTCGCCCGCCGGGTCAACGACCTTGGTGCGCAACGGGGCCTGACGCTCCGTTACGACAAGACCTCGGTGGCCCGCTGGGTCACCAAGGGCATGGTCCCGCAGCGGCCGGTGCCGCACCTGATCGCCACCGCGCTCGGCAACAAGCTGGGCCGCCCCGTCCCGCTGGAGGAGATCGGCCTCGCCGACTCGCACCCCACGCCCGAACTCGGCCTGGAGTTCCCGCGCGAGGTGCCGGAGGCGGTCCGCTCCGCCACCGAGCTGTGGCGGGTCGACCTGGACCTGCGGCGCGGCCCCGGCGGCGGCCGGTGGAGCGACAGCCTGGCCGGCACCTTCTCGGTCGCCGCGTACGCCACCCCCGTCTCGCGCTGGCTGATCACGCCCGCCGACGGCTCGGTGGCCCGCGAGGCCGTCCCCGACCCGTCCGGCCGGGGGGCACCTCCCGGGCACCGGGGGCGGGTCGGGCACGCGGACGCCGCGAAGCTCCGCGAGGCCGCCCAGGAGGCCCGCCGCTGGGACTCCAAGTACGGCGGCGGCGACTGGCGCTCCTCGATGGTCCCCGAGTGCCTGCGGGTCGAGGCCGCCCCGCTGCTGCTCGCCTCGTACAGCGACGCGGTCGGCCGGGCGCTGTTCGGCGCCACCGCCGAACTGACCAGGCTGGCGGGCTGGATGGCCTTCGACACCGGCCAGCACGAGGCCGCCCAGCGCTACTACATCCAGGCCCTGCGGCTGGCCCGCGCCGCCGGGGACGTCCCGCTCGGCGGGTACGTGCTGGCCTCGATGAGCCTGCAGGCCGCCTACCGCTCCTTCCCCGACGAGGCCGTCGACCTCGCCCAGGCCGCCCTGGAGCGCAACCGGGGCCTGGCCACCGCCCGCACCATGAGCTTCTTCCACCTGGTCGAGGCCCGCGCCCACGCCAAGGCCGGCAACGCCGCCGCCTGCGGCACCGCGCTGGCCGCCGCCGAGACCGCCCTCGACCGGGCCCGCCCCGGCGACCCGGACCCGACCTGGATCGACTTCTTCGCCTACGACCGCCTCGCCGCCGACGCCGCCGAGTGCTTCCGCGACCTCGGCGTCCCGTCGAAGGTCCGGCAGTTCACCCGCGAGGCGCTGGCCCGGCCCACCGAGGGCTACGTCCGCTCGCACGGCCTGCGGCTGGTGGTCTCCGCGATGGCCGAGGCCGAGGCGGGCGACCTGGACGCGGCGGTCGCCGCCGGGGAGCGGGCCGTCGAGGTCGCCGGGCGGATCTCCTCGCACCGCAGCCGCGAGTACATGGTCGAACTCCTGCGCCGCCTGGAGCCCTACCAGAACGAGCAGCGCGTCAAGGACCTGACCGAACGCGCCCGCCTGGTCCTGGCCGCTTCGCCGACGTGACCCGTTCCCGGCCCCGCCGTGGCACCATCCCACCGGAGCGGTCTCACACAACCGAGGGGTGGCGGGATTGAAGCACGACGTCCAGGTGGTGGTGGTCGGCGGCGGCATCGTCGGACTGTCCACCGCGTACGCCCTCACCCGCGAGCACCCCGGCACCGGCGTCACCGTGCTGGAGAAGGAGGGCGCCCCCGCCGCCCACCAGACCGGCCGCAACAGCGGGGTGATCCACAGCGGCGTCTACTACCGGCCCGGCTCGCTCAAGGCCCGGTACGCCACCGGCGGGGCCCGCGAGATGGTCGCGTTCTGCCGCGAGCAGGGCATCGCGCACGAGGTCACCGGCAAGCTGATCGTCGCCACCGACCCCGCCGAACTCCCCCGCCTCGCCGCGCTCGCCGAACGCGGCCGGGCCAACGGCATCCCGCTCACCGAACTCGACCCGGCCGGCATCCGGGCGCACGAACCCGAGGTCACCGGCATCGCCGGCCTCCACCTGGCCACCACCGGCATCTGCGACTACCCCGAGGTGGCCCGCCGCTACGCCGCCCTCGCGGGCGAGGCCGGGGCCGAACTCCGCCTGAACACCCCCGTCCTGGGCATCGCCCGGCGCGCGGACGGCGTCACCGTCACCACCGCGCACGGCGAGATCCGCTGCGCGGTGCTGGTCAACTGCGCCGGGCTGCACAGCGACCGGATCGCCCGGCTGGCCGGCGACGACCCGGGGGTGCGGATCGTCCCGTTCCGCGGCGAGTACTACGAACTGGCGCCCGAACGGCGGTCGCTGGTGCGCGGGCTGGTCTACCCCGTCCCCGACCCCGCCTTCCCGTTCCTCGGCGTGCACCTCACCCGGGGCATCCACGGCGACGTCCACGTCGGCCCCAACGCGGTGCCCGCGCTGGCCCGCGAGGGCTACGACTGGCGCACCCTGAACGTCCGCGACCTCGCCGAGACGGTGCGCTTCCCCGGCACCTGGACGATCGCCCGCCGGCACTGGCGCTACGAACTCGGCGAACTCCACCGCTCGCTCTCCAAGCGCGCCTTCACCACCGCCGTCCGCCGCCTGCTGCCCGCCGTCGCCGAGGCCGACCTCGTCCCCGCCACCGCCGGCGTCCGCGCCCAGGCCGTCGCCCGGGACGGCACCCTCCTCGACGACTTCGCCTTCGCCGGCTTCGACCCGGCCGACCCGCGCTCCCCCCGCCGACTGGTCCACGTCCTCAACGCCCCCTCCCCGGCGGCGACGGCCTCGCTCGGCATCGGCCGCGAAGTCGCCCGCCGGGCGGTGGCGGCGCTACGGGCGGAGTGAGAACGAGGCCCGCCGCGCTCGGCGGGACGGTGCGGAGCCGGAGGGCTCGGCGGGGTGGTGCGGAAACGGGCGCGCGGGGAACTGTGCGCAGTGGGTCTCCTCACGGCCTCGGGTTCCCGCCCCCGGGGCTCGCGGGGGCTCCCTTAGACTGGTGCGATTGTGACCTCCTCCGCCCCCAGCACCCAGTTGTCCGCGTCGGCCCGGCTCTCCGCCGCCCCGGCGGCGTACCCCGCGCCGATGTACCCGCACAAGGCCACCGAGGCCCAGCACCGCGAGCAGCGGATCCGGAGTTTCCAGCCGCGCCGCGGCCGGATGACCAAGGCGCAGGCGGGCGCACTGGACCGCGGTTGGGAGCGGTTCGGGCTGGCCATCGACGGGACCCCGCTGGACCTGCCGGTGCTGTTCGGGGGCCGTCCGGTGACGCTGGAGATCGGCTTCGGGATGGGCGACACCACGGCCGCGATGGCCGCCGCGGACCCGTCCGCGGGGATCCTCGCGGCGGACGTGCACACCCCGGGCCACGGCAACCTGCTGCAGTTCCTGGAGCGGGACGGCTCGGAGAACGTCCGGCTCGCGGCGGGCGACGCGGTGATCCTGCTGCGCGACATGCTGCCGGACGCCTCGCTGGCGGGTCTGCGGGTGTACTTCCCGGACCCGTGGCCGAAGCCGAAGCACCACAAGCGCCGGCTCGTCCAGTCCTCGTTCCTGGACCTGGTGCTGCCCCGGCTGGCCCCGGGCGCGCTGGTGCACTGCGCGACCGACTGGGAGCCGTACGCGGAGCAGATGCTGGCGGTGCTGGGGGCCTCGCCGGAGCTGGAGAACCTGCACCCGGAGGGTGACGGTTCGGGCTGGCTGGAGCCGGCGGAGCACCCGGCGGGCAGCGTGCCCGGGTACGCGCCGCGGCCCGACTGGCGTCCGGTGACGAAGTTCGAGCGGGCCGGCCTGGCCAAGGGCCACGTGGTGCACGACCTGCTGTTCCGCCGCCGCTGACCCCGCGGGTGGCCCCGCGGGCCGGGCGGGGCCGCTCAGGCGGTGGCCTTGCCCGCGGCGACCAGCGCGCCGAGCGCCGTCCGCTGGACGTGGGCGAGCAGGACGACCGTCACCGTGCCCATCACCAGCGCGAACAGGACGTGCCCGAGGGCGGTGCTCACCGCCGTGCCGAGCAGGCCGAGCACCAGGTGGCTGCCCAGTCGCAGGCCGACCAGGCCGAGGGCGACCTTGCGGGTGCCCTTGCCGCGCCACAGCAGCTTGGCGAGCTTGAGCCGGCGGCGCATCAGGGTCAGCGAGACGCCGAGGTTGAGGACCGCCAGGGCGACCAGCGCGGGCCAGGCCGAGGGGGCGGCGCGCAGCAGGTCGAAGGCCCCGGCCAGGGCGCCCTCGAAGCCGAAGAACCAGACCGGCAGCCGCATCTCGGCCACGCTCGGCTTCTCCGCCGCCCCCGGCACCTCCGGCGCCTCGGGCCGCGGTTCGGCCTCGGGCCGCAATTCGGCTGCGGGCCGCAGTTCGGCTTCGGCGGGCGCCTGCCCGGTGCGGACGGTCGTCGTGATCGCGGTGATCGTGGTGCCGCTCATGGTGTCTCCCCCGTTGTCGTCCCCGCCCCCGGGGCTCCCCCGCGGTGGTCACCACTGTGCCCGCCGGGGCCGGTCCCACCCCAGGAACTGCCGTCACCGGCTCGACATGACGGATGTCACGGGTCCGCGGGCGCGGTGGGGGCGGTTCCGTTCCGCTGACGATCGGTCACCCTGCGAGTACGTATTGTTCCGACCCCTCCCCCGGAGAGAGGGGGTTCGCCTACGCTGCTGCAGGTGAGCAGTCCGCCCAGCGGCAAGCCGTCCCCCGGCCTGCCCGTGGTGGCCACGGCCGCCGATTCCCCGTCCCCCACCGGCTTTCGGTCGCTCCCCGGACCGACCGCGCGCCGGTCCGGCGGGCTGCTTCCGGGTCGGCCGCCGCGCCGCCCGGCGCTGAGCGGGCGGATCCCGGGCCAGCAGAGCGGCCCGGCCCCGGTGCCGAGCGCGGCACCGGTGCCGGCACCGGTCGAGGCGCCGGCGTTGTGGCGGCGGTTGTGGCCGCTGCGCCGCCCGGCGCTGTCCTCGGCGCTGGCGGCACTGGCGCTGGCGGGTTCGGGGGTGCTGATCCTGCGCCTGGTGCAGCGGCAGACCGGGACGACGGGGCTGCTGGTGGGGCTGGGCCTGGCGCTGCTGCCGCTGCCGTTCGTGCTGGGGGCGCTGGCCTGGCTGAACCGGACGGCGCGGGTGCCGGTCCGGCACACCCTGTTCTGCCTGGCCTGGGGGGCGTGCGCCGCGACCACGGTGGCGATCCTGGCGAACGGCTGGGCCAGTGACTTCCTGGTGGCCCACCGGGGTGCGCGCGGGGAGACGCTGGGTGCCGAGTTCGCGACGCCGCTGATCGAGGAGGTGGCGAAGGGGTCGGCGCTGCTGGTGCTGCTGCTGCCGTTGCGGCGGCGGCACCGCTGCGAGGAGGGCCGCCCGTGCGGCCGGTGGCGGCGCCTGCTGTGGCACCGCCCCGGCACCGGCCGCCCCGCGCACTTCCGCCCGGCCCCGGCGGGCCGCCAGCGGGCCCGGTCCAGCCCGCGCACCCTGGCGGCGGGGACGGTGCTGGGCGGGGCGACGGCCTGCGGCTTCGCGTTCACCGAGAACGCGCTGTACCTGGGGCGGGCGTTCACCGCGGACCAGCAGGCCCGGCTGGACGCGATCGGCCTCGGCGAGACCCCGAGCCTGCGGGACTTCGACGGGACGGTGCACACCTTCGTCCTGCGGGCGCTGCTCTCGCCGTTCGCCCACCCGCTGTTCACCGCGCTGACCGGGCTGGGCCTCGCCCTCACCCTGACCACCGGCCGGCGCTGGCTGGCCCGGCTGGGCGCGCCACTGGGCCTGCTGCTGGCGATGGGCCTGCACGGGGTGTGGAACGCCGCCGCCGGGCTCGGCACGGACGGCTTCCTGCTGGTGTACGGCCTGGTGATGGTGCCGTGCTTCGCCGCCCTGGTCTGCTTCGCGGTGTGGGCGCAGACCCGGCGCACCCGGCAGCCGAGCCGTCCGGGCTGAGCCGGGCGGCCCGGTCGCCCAGGTCGTCCGGGTCGGTCTGGTCGGTCTGGTCGGTCTGGTCGCCCTGGTCGGAAATGGATTTCCCTTTCCGGCGGGGCTCACGTAGAGTCGTGTTCACCGACGCGGGGTGGAGCAGCTCGGTAGCTCGCTGGGCTCATAACCCAGAGGTCGCAGGTTCAAATCCTGTCCCCGCTACTCAGTAGCACGAAGGCCCGGAGGCACCAGCCTCCGGGCCTTCGCCGTGTCCGGGCCGCCTCTCATCCCTCCCGGTCGAGCCCCTCTCCGTCAACCTCCCGTGGGCGGGGCCGAAGGCGGTCGGCCGGTCCGAGGCCGGGCGGGTCTCGCCGCGGTCGCCGGTGCCGAGCGGCAACAGCTCACGTCCGATCGTCCGGCCCCGGCCCTGGGCCCCGGCCGGCGAAGCGGTCCTCCTCGGCGGCGGCGTGCGTGCGGACCGGGCCGGTCGCCTCGGACTCCGCGCGCAGGGCCTGCTCGACCGTCCCCGGCTCGGGCCAGTGCGGACGGTGCTCGGCCTGCCGGCGGGGGAAGTCCTCGCTCAGCAGGCGCGGGTCGGCCGGCTTGAGCCGCAGTTGCGGCCGCTCGTCGGCCCACCAGACCTCGAACTCGACCTCGTCGCCCTCGCGCGGCCAGCGTTCCGCGTCCAGCGGCAGCAGCAGGACGTCGACGAAGCCGCCGACGGGCAGGCCGACGTCGACGAAGACCCCGATCGCTCCCGGGCGCGGGACGGCCGTCACCGTTCCCCTGAGCCGCTGGCCGAACCGCAGCCCGCGGCGGATCTCGGCCCACTCCGCGTGGTTCACCATCCGGGCATCCTGGCAGCCGGGCGCCGCGGTGGGACGTGCGCCCCCGCGAGTGGGGTAGGGTGGTGTTCACCGACGCGGGGTGGAGCAGCTCGGTAGCTCGCTGGGCTCATAACCCAGAGGTCGCAGGTTCAAATCCTGTCCCCGCTACTCAGTAGCA
>NZ_JBHUWH010000234.1:0-11845 GCF_042670125.1 Kitasatospora sp. NPDC057198
CCGCGACCAGGACGGCGGTGCGGCCGGCCTCCTCCAGCTCGGCGGCCACCGCGGCGGCCCGGCCGGCCCGCGGGTCGGCGGGGTCGAGCAGCCGGGCGGGCGCGCCGACCGCGACGGTGCGCCCGGCGACGGTGGCGCTGACGCCGACGCCCGGGGCGGAGGTGAAGTCCGCGGCCGGGGCGAGGGCGAGGCCGCGGGTGCGGGCCGCGTCGACGACCGCCCGGGCCAGCGGGTGCTCGCTGGGGTGCTCGGCGGCGGCGGCCAGCGCGAGCAGCTCGTCCCCACCGGGCCCGTCCCCGCCCGTCCCGGAGCCGCCCGTCCCGGAGCCGCCCGTCCCGGAGCCGCCCGTCCCGGTTCCGGCCAGCGGGCGGACGTCGGTGACCCGCGGGGTGCCCTCGGTGAGGGTGCCGGTCTTGTCCAGCGCCACGGCGTCCACCTCCCCCAGGCGCTCCATCACCACCGCGGACTTCACCAGCACTCCGTGCCGTCCGGAGTTGGCGATCGCGGACAGCAGCGGGGGCATGGTCGCCAGGACGACGGCGCACGGCGAGGCGACGATCATGAACGTCATCGCGCGCAGCAGCGAGTCGGTGAACGCCGCGCCGACCAGCAGCGGAACGGCGAAGACCGCGAGCGTCGCGGCCACCATGCCGATCGAGTACCGCTGTTCGACCTTCTCGATGAACAGCTGGGTGGGCGCCTTGGTCTCCGACGCCTCCTCGACCAGTTGCACGATCCGGGCGATCACCGAGTCCGCGGCGTCCCGTTCGACCCGCACCCGCAGTGCGCCGGTGCCGTTCAGCGTCCCGGCGAACACCTCGTCGCCCGCCTGCCTGGCCACCGGCAGCGGCTCGCCGGTGATCGACGCCTGGTCGACGTCACTGGCGCCGTCCAGCACCCGGCCGTCCGCACCGATCCGCTCGCCCGGCCGCACCAGCACCGTGTCGCCGACCGACAGTTCGCCGGTCGGGACGGCCTGCTCCGTCCCGTCGTCCAGCAGCCGGGTCGCCGTGGCGGGGGCGAGGTCGAGCAGGCCGCGCACCGAGTCCGCGGTCCGCGCGGTGGCGATCGCCTCCAGCGCGCCGGAGGTCGCGAAGATGACGATCAGCAGCGCGCCGTCCATCACCTGTCCGACCGCCGCCGCGCCCAGCGCCGCCACGATCATCAGCAGGTCGACGTCGAGCGTCCGCTCCCGCAGCGCCCGCAGCCCCGCCCAGCCGGGCTCCCACCCGCCGCAGGCGTAGGCGAGCGCGTACAGCGGGCCCCACGCCCACACCGGGGCGCCGGCCCACTCCAGCGGCAGTGCCAGGAGGAACAGCGCCAGCGCGGCCGCGGCCCACCGGGCCTCCGGCAGCGCGAGGATCCGGGTGCGCCGCCGGGGCGCGGCGGCGGCCGGTGCGGACGCCCGGACGGGGCGCTCGACCAGGGTGGAGGAGGACATGGCAGACGGGACCCTTCACGCAGGCCGGGGCGGTACGAGGACTCCCCCGACGATACAGGAACACATGAACAGCTCTTCATCCGTCGCCCGGAGGACGGCCGCACGGCTCCCGGCGCCGCCACCGAGAACGCCGTCCCGCGCATCCGCCTGGACGCCGACAACGCCGCCCGGGTGGCCACCACCCTCCAGGCCCTCGCCGCGCCCTCCCGGCTGCCGATCCTCGACCGGCCGCGCGAAGGCCCGTGCGCCGCGACCGGGTTGGCCGACGCCGTCGGCATGGAGCAGTCCGCCTGCTCCCACCAGCTCCGCCTCCTGCGCGATCTGGGCCTCGTCACCGGCACCCGCCGGGGCCGCTCCGTCGTCTACGCCCTCCACGACGACCACGTCGCCCGACTCCTCGACCAGGCCGTCCACCACGCCGAACACCTCCGCCTCGGCCTCACCGGCGGCGGCGAAGACGGGGCCGGTGGGAATACCGGGTGAGCACGGGCCCGCGAACTGACAGCATGCCCGGATGGACGAAATCATCCGGGCCGCAAGCACGTTGCTGGGCGAGACCCTCCGGGATCCGGTCGACCTCGGGGGCAGTCCGCGCAGCACCGTGCTGCGCTGCCGGACGGCCGCCGGCGGCAGCGTGGTCGTCAAGGCGTTCGCCGCCGGGCCCGAGGCGCGGCGCGCGTACACCGGCGAGGCGGCCGGGCTCTCGCTCGGCCTGGCCGGGCCGGAACTGCTGGCCGCGGACCACGAGCGGCGGCTGCTGGTGATGGCGGACCTGGGGGACGCGCCCACCCTGGCGGACCTGCTGCTGGGCGCCGACCCGAAGGCCGCCGAGCGCGGCCTGCTGGAGTGGGCCCGCGGCCTGGGCCGGCTGGCGGCCGGTTCGGTGCCGCGGCGCGCCGAGTTCGCGGCCCTCTGGGAGCGGCACGGCCGGGGCCTGCCGAGCTGGGAGGACGAGCCGTGGCAGCTGAGCAACGCCGACGCCTTCCTCGAGCTGCTCGCCGAGTGCGGCCTGTCCGCCCCGCCCGGCCTGGCCGAGGAGCTCGCCGCGGTCGGCACCGCCGGCGGCGAGCGGTACCCGGGCTTCACCCCGGGCGACACCTGCCCCGACAACAACCTGATCACCGCGGCGGGCCTGCGGCTGATCGACTTCGAGGCGGCCGGCTACCAGTCGGTCTTCCTGACCGCCGCCTACTGCCGGATGCCGTTCTCCAGCTGCTGGTGCGTCTACCGGCTGCCGGACGGCCTGGCCCGGCGGATCGAGGACGCCTACCGCTCCGAGGTGGTGCGGCAGTACCCGGACCTCGCCGAGGACGCGCTCTGGGAGGACGGGATGGACCGGGCGGTGGTGGTCTGGACGGTCGACGGCACCCTGCACCTGCTGCGCCGCGCCCTGTCCGAGGACGGGCCGATGCACCGCACCCGCCGGCCGGTGCCCACCCGCCGCCAGGTGCTGCGGCACCGCTGGACGGGCGCGCTCCGGCTGACGGGCCGTCCGGCCTTCACCGCGACGCTGCGGCTGCTGCTCTCCGAACTCGCCGCGGAGTGGGACGTGCCCGAGCTGCCCGGCTACCCGGCGTTCCGCCCGGACGCGGCCGGCGCCGCGGCGGCGCCGGGCCCGCTCACCGCTCCCTGAGCACCCGGTAGCGGAGGTGGAGGACCTGCGAGGCGAGGGTGCGGCACTCGAGGAGCTCGAGGTCCGTCCGGCGCCCGTCCTGGGGGAAGAGCGGGGTGCCGCCGCCGAGCAGGACGGGGTTCGTCCTGAGCCGGTACTCGTCGACCAGGTCCAGGGCGGCCGCCTGGGCGACGAGGTCCGGGCCGCCGATCGCGATGTCGCCCTCCCCCGGCTCGGCCCGCAGCCGCTCGACCTCCTCGGCCAGGGTGCCGGTGGCGAGGCGGGCGTTGCCCCGCACCGAGGTGAGCGTCCGGGAGAAGACCACCTTGGGCAGCGCCCGCCAGAGGTCGGCGAACTCCCGGGTGGAGTAGCCGAGCGACGGGTCCTCCTCGGCGTCCTCCCAGTACAGCATCGCCTCGTACAGGCGCCTGCCGAGCAGGTGGACGCCGGTCCCCCGGACCTCCTCGGTGGCGAGGCGGAACACCTCCTCGTCGGGTGCCCCCCAGTCGAGGCCGCCGTCCGGGTCGGTGGCGTAGCCGTCGAGCGAGACGGTCATCGAACAGGTCACGCTGCGCATCGGGAACCCTCCTCAGTATTGGGTCCGACGCTACGCCCGCCGGTGCCCCGGCGGTGTCACCTCCGCCGGACGGCGGGGTTCAGGCGTCCCCGGCGGCGTCCGCCCCGGGTTCCGGGGACGGTGCGGCGGGCTCCCGGCGCAGGGCGAGCAGGGCGGTGTCGTCGCTGGTGCCGCCCGCGAAGTCGTGGGCGTCCTGCTGCAGCCGGTCCACCAGGGCCTGCGGGGGCAGGCCGGTGCAGGCGGCCAGCCGGGCCGGGAGGGGGTAGAAGGCGCCGTCGCGGTCGCGGGCCTCGCTGATCCCGTCGGTGTGCAGCAGCAGGGTGTCGCCGGGGTGCAGCGGGGTGGCGGGAGCCGGGGCGGGGTCGTCCGCGGGGGTGCGCAGGCCCAGCGGGAGGCCGGAGGGGGCGGGGAGTTCGGAGACCTCGGTGCCGCGCAGCAGCAGGACGGGAGGGTGGCCGCAGGAGAGGCCGCGCACGGTGCCGTCGGGGGCGGCCTCCAGGAGGAACGCGGTGACGAAGGACTCCGGGTCGGTGAGGTGGCGGCGCAGGCTGGCGTCGAGCCGGTCGGCGAGGGCGTCCAGGCCGGGCGCGTCGAGGACGGCCTCGTGGAAGGCACCGAGCACGACGGCGGCGGTGGCCACCGCGTCCAGGCCCTTGCCGCGGACGTCGCCGATCAGCGCGCGCAGCCCGGCGGGGGTGTCGGCGACGGCGTAGAGGTCGCCGCCGATGCGGGCGTAGCGGGCGGCGGCGCGGTAGTTGGCGGCGGCCCGGAACCCGCCCACGGTGGCGGGGACGGGGCGCAGCACGGCGCGCTGGGCGGTCTCGGCGACGGTGGCGACGCTGACCAGTCGGGCCGCGGCGCGCTCGCGGCGGCGGACCACGAAGCAGCCGAATCCGGCGATGCCGAGGATCACCAGGGTGGTGCCGACCGCGGCCTCGGTGCGTCCGGGGTCGGAGAGCGCGAACAGCCAGCGGGTGCCGACCGCGACCAGTGCGGATCCGATGATCACCGGTGGTCCGAAGGCGAGCGCGAGGACGGCGGGGATCGCGACCAGGACGGAGGGCAGCTGCCAGCCCTCGGTGCCGTAGTACAGGCCCACGACGAGGCCGTAGAGCAGGACGGCGGCGGCCAGTGCGACCGCGCGGGTGACCGGGGCGCCGTCGGGTTCGCTGCCCGCCGGGTCGCCGCCCGCCGGGTCGCCGTCCTCGGGATGGCTGTCGATGTGCGCGCTCCTGGCTGGTGGTGGCAACGGCGGAGGGCCCGTCCCGGCGGCGGGACGGGCCCTCCTGAGAGTTCACCAGAGTGCGGCGGCGGCCGGGGGTTGCGACACAGCGCCGTCCGGCGGGCGGCTCAGCCGGCGGCGGGCGCCCCGGCCGGGGCCGGTCCGACCGGTGTGGCCGGTGCCGGTGCGACCGGGGCCGGTGCGGCCGGTGCGACCGGGGCCGGTGCGGCCGGGGCCGGGGACGACGGCGAAGGCGAGCAGGAACATCAGGGTGGCGGCGATCGAGTCCAGCCAGTAGTGGTTGGCCGTTCCGACGATCACGGTCAGGGTGACCAGCGGGTGCAGCGCCCACAGCCAGCGCCAGCGCGAGCGGGTGGCCGCGATCAGGCCGATGGCGACCATCAGGGCCCAGCCGAAGTGCAGCGAGGGCATCGCGGCGTACTGGTTGGAGAGGTGGTCGGTGGTCGGCGGGCCGTAGACCGAGGGGCCGTAGAGCAGGGCGGTGTCCTGGAGTCCGCTGGCGGTGAGCATCCGCGGCGGGGCCAGCGGGAAGACGAAGGGCAGCACCAGCGCGGCCGAGGTGACGGTGGCCAGCACCCGGCGGGCCCACAGGTAGTGGACGGGTCTGCGCAGGTAGAGCCAGACCAGGAAGAGCGCGGTCGCGGGGAAGTGGACGCTCGCGTAGTAGGCGTTCGCCGCCTGGACGACCGTGTGGTCGTGCAGCAGGAGGGACTGCACGGCGCCCTCGCCCGGGAGGTGGACGGCGCGTTCCAGGCCCCAGACCCGGTCCGCGTTGTGGAAGGCGGCCTCGGTGTGGCCGATGGCCAGTCGGCGGCCGAACTTGTAGACCAGGAACAGGCCGACGACGATCAGGAGTTCCCGTACCAGGCCGGGCCTGGGTATGCCGGTGGCCGGTGTCGTGGCGGGTTCCGTCCGGGCGGGCAACCCTTCCCCCCTTACTGGCGGACCGTGCTCGTGGACCGCCCTCGAGTGCCGATACGCTGGCGTATCGATACGGGCGCGTATCGATACGTTTCGGTAGTGTACATACGCCTGCCACCGCACCGACACCATGGGGAAGGCATGACGCGACAGCCCGCCCAGGACGCGGAACCGACCGCCGTCCCGGCCCGTTCGAAGATCAGTTCCGAGCGGGAGCGGGAGTTCTTCGCCGCCGTGCTCGACGAGGTCCGCAGCCACGGCTACGAGGCCGTCACCATGGAGGGCGTGGCCGCCCGCACCCGGTGCGGCAAGTCCACCCTCTACCGGCGCTGGGGCACCAAGGCCCGGTTCGTCGCGGCCGCCCTGCGCGCCGACCGGCAGCCGCGCTGCGCGGGCATCGACACCGGTTCGCTGGCCGGCGACCTGCGCCTGGCGGCCGCGGCCGCCGGGGCCTGGTCGGACCAGGACACCGGCCTGCTGCAGGCGCTCGGCTACGCGGTGATGACCGACAGCGACCTGCGGGACGCGGTGCGCGAGACGGTGGTGGCCCCCGAGGTCGCGGCGCTGGAGGCGGTGCTGCGGCGCGGGGTGGAGCGCGGCGAGGTCCCGGCCGACCACCCGGCCCTCCCGTTCGTCCCGAGCATGATCTTCGGCGTGACCCGGATCCGCCCGCTGGTCGACGGGCAGCCCGCCGACGCGGCCTACCTGGCCCGGTACGTGGAGTCCGCCGTCCTGCCCGCGCTCGGCCTGGCCTGACCCTGCGCCGGGCCCGGCCCGCCGCAACGGCCCTGCCGGGACGGTCAGGCCCGGACGGTCAGGCCCCGGGGGCCGGGGCGACGACCTCCGGGCCGTTGCGGCGGGTGCCCCAGCCGGTGCGCAGGCAGGTCGCGGTGGCGTACCAGCGCACCGGGCGCAGCACCGTCCAGGACCAGGCGAGCGCGAGCGGGGTCAACGCCCAGGTGCCGAGCTGCGAGCGGAACGACTGGTCGGAGCGGCGCACGGTGAGGTAGCGCAGGGTCTGGCCGCAGACGAGCAGCACCGGCACGGCCAGCAGGACCGGCGGCAGCGGCGCCCCGGCGTGCAGCGAGCGGGTCAGCAGCAGGACGGCCGCGGCGCTCGCGGCCAGGTGCTGGTACCAGCGCAGGACCTGGGCCAGGAGGGCCGGGTGGCGCGGCGGCAGGTAGCGCACCCGCCACAGCGAGCGGATGGTGGAGCCGCGCATCCAGCGGGCGTACTGGCGCAGGTGGTGGCCGACCCGCTCCGGCATGACGGAGAAGACGATCGCCGAGGGCTGCTGGACGACCCGGCCGCGGCGCAGCGCGTAGAAGGTGAGCATCGAGTCGTCGGAGAAGGTGACCGGCCGGCCGGCGAAGGTCTCCGCGAGGTAGGCGTCCCGGTGGTCGGCCAGCAGGTCGGCGCGGTAGGCGGCGAGCGAGCCGGAGCACACCATCACCGCGCCCAGCGGGGACAGCGCGGAGCGGTCCACCAGCTGGTTGGTGACGTACCACAGGTCGGTGATCCGGCTGATCAGCCCGCGCCGGTTGTTGTGCGCCACCACCACCCCGGCGACGGCCTGCACCCGCGGGTCGACGAGCGGCTGGAGGAGTTCGTGCAGGGCCCGCGGGTCGAGGTGGGCGTCGGAGTCGACGGTCACCAGGACGTCCGCGCCGGGGCAGTGCCGGGCCGCGGCGACCTGGGCGCGGCGCTTGCCCCGGTTGGGCTGCCGCTCCCAGGTGGCGCGCACCCCGGCCGCGGCGGCGGCGCGCAGCCAGGGCCCGCGCACCTCGCGGTAGTCGACCGTGGAGCCGTCGTCGACGACGTGGACGGAGCTCGGACGGCGGTGCTGGTCCAGCAGCGAGGCCAGCGCCGAGCGCAGGTAGCCGGGGTCCTCGTCGAACACCGGCACCAGCACCGCCACCTCCAGCCGGTCCAGTGCGCGCTGCTGCTCCGGGGTGGCGGCGGCCGGCCGCTCGGCCAGGTACAGCGCGGTCTGCAGCAGCAGTGCGGCGGCCATCGGCGCCCACAGCCACTGCGTCCACCAGCCCTGGGCGCCCAGCGCGGCGCTCCAGGCCCGCAGCCCGTACCCGGCCAGCACCGTCGCGGCCGTCAGCAGGCCCGCCGCGGCGGCGAGCAGCAGCGCGGGCCGGCGCCGACGGGCCGTCAGGACCTCCGGGGCGGCCGGCCGCCGCTCAGCGCCCACGGCGGAACCCGGTCCGCACGCACAGCACTCCGACGGCGATCAGCGCCGCCGCGGCCACGGCCACCCACCACCCGGCCAGGGTGAGCCCGCCGAGCACCAGGACGCCCGCTCCGGTCCGCGCCAACTGGTTCTGGTACATCGCACGCCTCTCGGGAAAGGGGAAACGACCTCCTTTCACCGTCTCCGGACACGGGCGCTGACGCCCCGTCAGTAGGCGGAACGGGTGACGCGGCGGCGCTCGGCCGGGTCAGTCCTCGACGCGGACCAGGGCGAGGGTGATGTTGTCCGGGCCGCCGGCCCGGATCGCGGCGCGCCACAGGTCGACCAGGGCGCGCTGGTCGTCGCCCTGCGGGTCGCCGTCGGCCTCGGCCGCCGCCTCGGTGAGCAGGGCGGCGAGGTCCTCCGGGGCGACCGGGTCGGTGAGGCCGTCGGTGCACAGCAGGTAGCGGGCGCCGGGCTCGACGGGCAGCCGGACGAGGTGGGGCCGGAGGTCCTCGGGGGCGGCGGGGCCGCCGAGGGTGCTGGTGACCAGGTGGCTGGTGCGCCGGCCGGGGGCGGGCGGCGGGCTGTCGTCGGTGCTGAGCAGGCGCAGCGCGAGGCCCTCGCCCCGGTCGGGGGTGATCTCGTGGACCTGGCTGTCGCCGACGTTGAACACCAGGACGTGGTCGGTGCCGAACACCGCCCCGGCCACCGTGGTGGCCATCCCGGCCAGCGCCGGGTCGGCCTCCCCGGCCGCGTGCAGGACGGCGTGGCAGGCCCGCAGCTCGTCGGTGACGTCCTGTTCGGTGCGCAGCCGCGGCCCGGCCGCGGCCAGGTGGCGGGCCGTCAGCGCGGAGGCGACGTCGCCGGCGGGGTGGCCGCCGAGGCCGTCGGCGACGGCCACCACCACCGGGGTGCCGCCGAGCGGGAACACCATGGACTGCGGGCTGTCGGTGGAGGTGGCGCACAGCGTCCACGGGCCCAGGACGAGACTGTCCTCGTTGTGGTCCCTGACCACTCCGTCGTGACTGAGCGCACTGACGACGACGTACGGCACTCCACGGCCCCTTCACCGACCCCGGAAGACTCCTGACGGCAGGATTCTCCCCCTCGCCCCGGACCGCCCCGCGGCGGGGGCACCGGCGGCCTACTCCCCGTCGGTCCGCTCCCCGGCGGTCCGCCCTCCGTCGGTCCGCTGCCGGGGCGCGGGATCGGTGTGCCGGGGCGGGAGTTCCGGGAGCCGGGCGGCCCTCCCGGCCAGGGCCGCCGTGACGCCCTCCAGCAGTTCGGCCCGCAGGACGGCGGCGGAGTGCTCGTCGCAGACCAGCCGGTGGGCCACCAGGTGGAGCCGCCCCCGGGCCGGGGAGCGCAGCAGCAGCGCCCGCCAGAGCGGGCCCGCGGCGAGGTCGAACGGGCGGCGCGAGGCGTCCGCCGCCAACCGCCCGGCCAGGCCCGGCCGGTCCCGCTCCGGGATCATCGCCAGCTCCACCACCCGCAACCGCAGCGGCAGTCGACGGTGCACCCACTGCACGGGCGAGCCGCCGTCCCCAGCCGGGGCCACCGTGGTGCGCAGCGGCCCGTGCCGGGCGGCGAGCGCGCCCAGCACCGACCGGACCACCCGCTCGTCCGCCGCCCCCGGCAGCCGGACGTCCACCGCCAGGTGGTGCGCGGAACTGCCGGGCGACGCCCCCGGGTCCGCCCAGAACCGCCGCTGCGCCGCGGACAGCGGGACGGTCTCGACGGGCTCTGGGGCTTCTCGTTCCCGCATGACGAAACCTTTCCCCTGGAACGGGAGAGCAACCGCAACGGGGGCTCGGGAGAGCGCCGCCAGGGGCTCGGGCCGTCGGCAGCACGGACCCGCCGTTACCCGAGCCCCTGTTCTCACCTCCGTGGTTCGTTCAGGTGGTGACGGTGAGCGGGGGTTCCCAGGTGACGGCGGTCTCGGGGTGGGCGGTGTGGCGGTTGGCCCAGGTGAGCAGGGCGGTGCGGCAGGCGTGGTCGAGGTGGCGCAGGCCGGTCCAGTCGAGTTCGACGGGGCGGCCGGTGGGGAGGGATTCGAGGGCGTCCAGCAGGCGGGGCAGGCGCAGGAAGGTCGCGTTGCCGCTGAGGCTGATCCGCAGGGGGCCGCCGGGGCCGGTGTCGGTGAGGTCGATGTGCAGGTGGGAAGTCTGCCAGGCGCTCTTGGCGACGGCGAGGGCGACGCCGATCAGGACGCCCTCGAAGAGGGTGGTGAGGACGATGGCGGTGGTGGTGACGGCCATGACGACGAGTTCGCCGCGGTGCCCGCGCCACAGCGCGGCGATCTGGGGCAGCGGGACGAGTTTGGCCCCGGCGTGGACGAGGACGCCGCCGAGCACGGCGAGCGGGATCAGGCCGAGCGCGGCGGGGACCAGCGCGGCGAACAGCAGCAGCCACAGGCCGTGCAGGACGCGGGAGGTCCTGGTGCGGGCCCCGGCCTGGACGTTGGCGGCGCTGCGGACGATGACGGCGGTCATCGGGAGGGCGCCGAGCAGGCCGCACAGGGTGTTGCCGATGCCCTGGGCGGTGAGTTCGCGGTCGTAGTCGGTGCGCGGCCCGTGGTGCATCCGGTCGACGGCGGCGGCGCTGAACAGGCTCTCCGCGGAGGCGATCAGGGCGAAGGCGAGGACGGTGCCCAGGCCCGCGGCGCCGGTGACCGCGGCGAGGGCGTCGCGGGTGGGCGGGGAGAGCGAGTCCAGCAGCCCGTCCACCTCGACCCGGGGCACGTCCAGGTCGAACAGGGCGGTGGCCGCGGCGGCGAGGGCGACGGCGGCCAGCGGGGCGGGCACGGCCCGGACGGGGGCGGGGAGCTTCTTCCACACCGCCAGCAGCAGGACCGTCGCGGCGGCCATCAGCAGGGCGGTGGTCGCGGCCCGGCCGGTGAACCAGTCGCCGACCAGGCCGGGCAGGTGGGCGATCTTCCCGCCGCCGCTGCCGGGCGCGCTCCGCCCGGAGACGGCGTACAGCTGGCCGAGGATCAGAATCAGGCCGATGCCCGCCAGCATGCCGTGCACGACGGACAGCGAGATCGCCCGGAACCAGCGGCCGGTGCGCAGCAGGCCCATGGCGATCTGGAGCAGGCCGGCGGCGAGCACCAGCACGCCGAGCGCGGCGGGGCCGAAGCGCTGGACGGCGTCGAACACGAGGACGGTCAGGCCGGCCGCCGGGCCGCTGACCTGGAGGCTGCTGCCGGGCAGCAGGCCCACCACCAGCCCGCCGACGATGCCGGTGACCAGCCCGCGTTCGGCGGACACGCCGGAGGCGACGGCGACGCCGACGCACAGCGGGACGGCGACCAGGAAGACCACCAGCGAGGCGGGCACGTCCTGGCGCCAGTGGGCGAGCGCGCCGCGTAAGGCGCTGGTGCGGCCGGTGGTGGAGCGGTCGGCGGCGGTACGGGCGGCGGTACGGGCGGCGGTGGCGTGGACGGGCTCGGGGCCGGGTTCGGGGTTGAGGTTCACAGCGCTCGGGCCTTCCGGTGCGGGAGGGCGGGGGCGTGGTGGTGCACGGGCGTTCGCATCGGGTCTCCTTCCGCCCGCCCGGCGTCGGCCGGAGCGGGGGCTGCTGTCTTCGGGCGGCGGAGCGGACTGACGGGACGTCGGGCGCCGGGGCCTGAGCCTGGGCCTGGGCCGGACCACGGGGGTTCCGGGCCGCGGCGGGTTCCGGGCGCGCCGGAGCGCGGCCGGTCGCCGTCAGTGCGCGGGCCGGCTCAGCAGCGGAAGACCTGGAGGCGCGCGAGCGCGGCCGGTCTGGACCCTCCGGGCGCGGGGCCCGCGGGCGCGGGGGCGGGCGGGGTGCCGGGGGCCGTCTCGTCCTCGGGACGGTCCTGGGGACGGGCGGGCGGGCCGCCGTTC
>NZ_JBHUWH010000235.1:0-11789 GCF_042670125.1 Kitasatospora sp. NPDC057198
ACCGGATCCGGTCGGGCGGCGCGGTGGAGATGCCCGCCGCATCTGATGCTGCGTCAGATGTGGCTGGTGGAACCGCAGAGGGCGGGCGGCACCGTCATGTACCCGTAGTCGACCACGGCAGCCCGGCCCGCGCTGGAGCACAGGTATCCCAACGGGCCGAAAAACGCCCGCAGTTGCGGCCCGCGAACGGGGTCGCTCCACGCGCTCCCCTCGACCACGTTGTAGATCAGCTCGCCGTGGACGGTGTTCGCGAACAGGGGGTTCAGGGTGCCGGAGGCGGTCAGCGGGGCGACGCCGTTGACGCTGCGCGGGGTCAGCACCCCCCTGTCGTCGGTGGCGGTGGTGTGCCCGTCGGCCTGGCCCACCCAGTGGCCCACCGAGTACGGGAAGATCACGTCCGGATCGTTCAGCACCGGGTCGGTGCCCTGGTTCTCCTCCGGGCCGGTGACCACGCAGGCCCCCAGGACCGGGCTGCCGATCGCCTTCAGGAAGCGCTCCCGGGTGCTGGAGCCCAGCTGCGGCAGATAGGGCTTGATGGTGCCCGCGGTGCCGCCGAACGCCGCCCAGTCGGTCTTGCCCGCAAAGCAGGAGTAGATGTCGAACAGGTTCTGGGTGGTCAGGTCGGCCGGAGCGTGGCCGCCCGCCTTCGCCGACCAGGTCACCGCGTCCTTGCCGTACGCCACGTACAGCAGGCCCAACGGCTCCCCGCTCCGCGGGCCCCGGGCCGCGGGCACGAAGTCCACCGCGGCGGGGTCGTACAGCTGGGCCAGCAGACCGGCGTAGGTGCCTCTCGGCCGGTACGCCTCGGCGGCACCGCTCTTCGGGGTGATCTTGAGGGAGCCCGCCGCGTCCCAGCTGTACAGGTGCGGGGCGGTGCCCGACACGGTGGCGTTGTAGTCGGCCGAGAGCCGGTTCATCAGCGCGGCGGTGGTGTCGGCCCCCACTCCCACGATGTCCTGCGCGGCCGGCAGCACCCCCGGTGCCGGGTCCGCCGACGCCGGAACGGCCGTGACGGCCACGAGTACGGCGGCCCCCAGCCCGGCCCCGAGCCCCTTCGCGGCAACGGTGCGACGCATGGTCCTCCCCCTCCACGGAACGGGCCGCCCACCGGCCCGGCAGCACCGATCCTCGGCCCCGCCCACCGCTCCGCGGAACCGCCGCCCCCGCCCGGCACACCACCGCGATCCACCGGACGCCCAGCTCGGAGCGCCCGGAGAGCACGTGGTTCGCCTACCACCGTTCTTCCGGCGGGGCCGCCCCGGACACCCCCCGAACACCCCCAGGACACCCCCGCGTACGCCCGACCGCCCGCCCGACCGTTGACCGGTCGGTCGGGCGGGCGGCGCGCAGGTGGTGCGAGCGGGGGCAGAGCCTGTCGGAGGATCAGGAGGCGGGCGTGTACGACACCGTGAAGGAGCCGACGCTCTGGCCGGCCGTGAAGAAGCCGGTGTGCAGCCTGTTGTCGAGGTACTGGGCGCCCTCGGCGTCCAGCACCAGCGAATCGGCCGACAGGTTCTGCGTGCTGCCGCTGACGGTGATCGCGTTGCCGCCCGCCGGGTCGAACAGCGCGATCGGGGTGCTGGAGCCGTCCGGAACGGCCGTCACCGTCCAGTTGTCGAAGGAGAAGGCCAGTTGGTGGAAGGAGACCGCACTGCCGGTCCGCGCGTCGACGAACAGCAGGCCGCCACCGAGGTTCACCCCGCCGAAGAAGGTGCTCAGGCTGCCGCTGCCGTCGGTCACCGGGAAGCTCGCCGACAGACCGGTCGCGGCGTCGTACCCGGCGGTCGCGGTGGGCAGCGGCACGGCCACGATGCCCGCCTGGGCGGCCTGCTGGAAGAAGGCGTTGCTCTCGTGGATCACCGCGCTGCCGCCCACCGGGGCGGCGGAGGCGGAGGTGGCGGACGCGGCGGTGGCGGCGAGGGCGAGACCGGCGACGGCGGCGGCGATCCGGACGGTGGGACGGGACATCCTGGCTCCTTCGGACTGGGTGCGCGGTGGTCGTGCGTACGTGCGTGGCGCGTGCGGGTGCGTACGTGCGTGGCGCGTGCGGGTGCGTACGTGCGTGGCGCGTGCGGGGGCGGTGGGTGCTGTGCACGGGCCGCCGCCCGTCCCGGCCGGTGCGCGGGACGGACGGCGGCGTGCTGCGTGCGGTGCCGGACGGACCCGGGGCGGGACCGTCAGATGTGGATGGTGGAACCGCAGGCCGCCGGGGCCAGGTAGCCGTAGCTGACCGTGCTGGCCTTGCCGGCGGTGGAGCAGAGGTAGCCGGTGGAGCCGAAGATGGCGCGCAGCGCGACGCCCTTGGCGCCGGTGGACGTCCAGTCGGCTTCACGGACCACGTTGTAGAGCACCCGGCCGTAGACCGGGTTCGCGAACGTCGGGTTCAGGGTGCCGGCGGTGGTCAGCGGGGCGACGCCGTTGATGCTGCGCAGGGTCAGGTTGCCCTTGTCGTCGACGGCGTCCTTGTGGCCGTTGGCCTGGCCCACCCAGTGGCCGACCGAGTACGGGAAGATCACGTCGGGGTCGTTCAGCAGCGTGTCGGTGCCCTCGTTCTCCTGCGGGCCGGTGACCACGCAGGCGCCCAGGGTCGGGTTGCCGATCGCCTTCAGGAAGAAGGAGCGGGTGCCGGAGTTGATCTGCGGCAGGTAGGGCTTGATGGTGCCGGCGGCACCGCCGAAGTTCGACCAGTTGGTCTTGTTGACGGTGCAGGAGTAGATGTCGTACAGGTCCTGGGTGGTCAGGTTGGCCGGGGCGTGGCCGCCGGACTGCGCCGACCAGGTCACCGCGTCCTTGCCGAACGCGACGAACAGGTTGGAGGGCAGGTCGCCGGTCTGCGGGCCCCGGGAGGAACGGGCGTAGTCGAACGGGCTGCCGGCGGCGTTCAGCGCGGCGATGCCGGCGCCGGAACCGTTCGGGCGGGTGATCGAGGCCGCGCCGCTCTTCGGGGTGATCGTGGCCGAGCCGGTCGCGTCCCAGCTGTACAGCTTCGGGGTGCCCGACACGGTGGCGTTGTAGTCGACCGAGAACTGGTTGAGCAGAGCCTGCGTGGTGTCCGAGCCCGAACCGACGATGTCCGTGGCGGCCGGGACGGTGCCGGTGGCCGGGTCCGCCATCGCGGGGACGGCGACGGCGGTGAGGGCGGCGGTCATCGCGACGGCGGCGAACGCCTTGGCGGCGGTGTGACGCATGGTCCTGTTCCTCCGTAGGGGAAAGTCCTAGCTGGACCGGAACCTGGCGGGGCCCGGTACCGGAAAGCTCCGCGGCTTTCCGGCGGTGCGATCCTCGCCGGGGCCGCCGGTTCCCCGGAAGCACCGGCCACCGCTCCCGACTTCCCGGCCGCCGACCGGCGCTGCGACGAAGTCACCAGGTGGCGGCGGCATTTGACGGTCGATCGACCATCCCTCCGGGCCCGGAGGCGTTCTTCTCCAGGTGTGCCCACGGGGTCACCCCGGACACCTCCGCTTCACTCCTGCTGCACCGTCCCCACCCGACCCACACCGTCCGCACACCTGCCGCCCCGCCACGCCCGCTCGGCCCTCGCACGCTCCGGACGCCCGAAACGCTCGAAGCACCCGAAGCGCTCGGAACGTTCGAAGCGCCCGGACACCCTGCCGCGAGGGCCGGGGCGTTCCGGGCGCTTCGAACGTTCCGCCCACGGTGCTCCACCCGGTGGGCTCACCAGGCGGCCGGCGGCGGCATCCCGCCGGCCAGCCGCCGCAGCCGCTGGAGGTGGTCGGCGCCCTGCAGGAAGGCGGCCACGCTCTGCCGGCACTGGTCGCGGCGCAGGTAGCCGCGAGCGCTGCGCGCTATCGCCTCGCCGCCGCCCGCACCGGCCCGGGTGGTGCGGGCCGGGAGGTGCGCCGTCCAGATCCACAGGCGGTCCTCGCGCTGGCTCAGCACGAACCGCAGGACCGCCCGCTCGGCCAGCAACTCACCTATTCCGGAGGCCAGTTCACGGTCGCTGCGGTAGGCGCGGACGGCCGAGGCGAGCCGCCTGCCGTTCGCCGCCACCAGCGACCAGCCGACCCGCCCGTCCGCCGCGCGCACCGGCACCAGCCGGGGGCCGCGGCCGGCGTCCGACGCGTTCACGACCCGTCCCCGGTTCCATCCCCGGTTCCATCCCCGACCCCGGGCTCGGCCCCGGCCTCGACCTCGCCGGCACCCCCCGGTCTTCGGAGCCCACCGGCCCCGGGCGGCGCGGTCGCCGACCCCGGGGCGGGCCGCACGCCGGCGGCCGGCGCTCCGGCCGCCTCGGACATCCGGGCCACCAGTGCCACGAAGCGCCGGAACGCGTTCTGGCAGGTCGCGTAACGTTCGTACGCCCGGCTCGACTTGACCAGTGGATTGCCCCGCGGCCCGGGGACCACCCAGGTCCAGCCCAGGCCGTCGCGGACATGGGTGATCCGCGCCACCAGCGCCGGCCCCAGGGCGACCAGCTCGGCGAACGCCCGTTCGGCGTCGCCGGACGACTCGTGGACGGAGGAGGACACCGCCACCACCCGCCCGTTCATCGCCTTGAGCTGCCACTGGAACCGCCCGTTCGGCGCCCGCTCCGTGAACAGGCCCTCCCCGCGCACCGCCGCTACCCCCGGATTGTCCGCCGGTGCGCGCCCGTTCCCCGGCCGCGCCACCGAACACCCTGCCGACCCGCGCGGACCGCGAACCGGACGCACATCGTCACGCGGCGAACGCTATGTGTGCACGGAGGAAGCGCGAAAGCGGAATCCCTCTCGCGGTGCCGCTGTTCGCCGCGAAGTTCTCCCTTGTTAATGCGGGCGGCTTTCCGGGGGCGGATCCGCCGTCGATCCCGCGCGCCCGGGAGTTCGCCCGGAAGTTCACCCGGACATTGCCCGCGCTTTGCCCGCGGCCCGCCCCGACCGGCGGTATGCATCATGCACATTATGTGCACCATACACAGACTATGTACTATGCACATGAGAACGGAGCAGGTCGGACCCACGGAAGGACACACCCCATGGAACGCCTCAAGGACAAGGTCGCGGTGATCACCGGAGCCGGCAGCGGCATCGGCCGGGCCGCCGCCGAGCTGATGGCCGCCCAAGGCGCCCTGGTGGTCGCCGCCGACTACGACGGCGCGGCCGCCGAGGAGACCGCCCGCCTGGTCGAGGCCGCCGGCCGGCACGCCCTGCCGCTCACCGTCGACGTCACCGACGAGCACTCCCTGGAGGAGCTGTTCGCCGCCGCCGTCCGCGAGTTCGGCACCCTCGACGTCCTGTGCAACCACGTCGGCGGCACCGACCCGCGCCGCGACCTCGACCTGCTCCGGATGGACTTCGAGGAGTTCGACCGCGCCGTCTCCCGCAACGTCCGCTCCACCCTGATCGGCTCCCGCCTCGCCCTCCCCCACCTGATCCGGGCCGGCGGCGGCTCCATCATCAACACCGCCTCGGTCGCCGCCCTGGTCGGCGACGTCACCCAGACCGCGTACGGCGCGGTCAAGGCCGCGGTGGTCAGCATCACCAAGTCCACCGCCGTCCAGTACGGCCCGCAGGGCGTCCGCTGCAACGCGATCGCCCCCGGCGCCGTCCTCACCCCCGCCCTGCGCGACAACCTGCCGCAGTCCGTGATCGACTCCCTGCTGGCCGGCAACGCCCTCCCCTACCTCGGCGCACCCGAGGACATCGCCCACACCATGGTCTTCCTCGCCTCCGACGAATCCCGCTACCTCACCGGCCAACTCCTCGTCGTGGACGGCGGAATGACCATGCAGTCCTCCGCCGCCCCCGGCCGCCGCGCCATGCTCCCGCCCGCCTGAGCCCCACGCCCGTCGGGATCTCGCCGGTGCGGCGGCGGAAGAAGCGGGTGAAGACGGTGGTGGCCGGGAAGCCGGGACGGTCGCCGATGGTGGCGGTGGTGGTGGCGGCGGTGGTGGCGCCGGTGTGCAGGAGGAGGTGCTCGGCCTCGAGGACGAGGCGTTCGTCGATGAAGGTCTTGGCGCCGTGGCTAGTGGCGGCGAGGGTCGCGCGGGTGAGGGTGCGGGGGCCGTAGCTCGCCGGGTGGGGCCGGGGTCAGTGGTACTGGTCCAGCCCGGCCGGGGTGACGGCCCAGCCGGCGGGGAACTCGTCGGTGGCGCGGGCCGCGAGCAGGACCCCGCCGGTGTCGAGGTGGAAGGTGACGACGGGGGCCGTGCGGTCCGCGCCCAGGTAGGCGAGCGTCTTGGGCCGCTCGGGCGCGGGGTCGCCGTAGACCACCGAGGGCGTACCGAACTCGGCCAGCACCTCGGGCAGTTCGTGGTCCTGGTCGGCCCAGTCCACGGCCCGGTCGACCAGCCGGGCGTGCTCGTCCGGGGCCAGGACACGGTCCGGGACCAGCCGGCCCCGGCGGTGGGCGTCCTCGCCGTACTGCGAGGCGATCACCGTGAGGTCGGCGTCCGGGAAGCTGCCGCGCAGCATCATCGCCCCGTCCAGCCGGCCGTTGGTGTCGGGGAGCCAGACGGTGCCCGGGGCGTCGGCGGGGCCGGGGAGGGGGTCGGCGGCGTCCAGCCGGTCGATCAGGGCGGCCAGGACGGCGAGCGCGGCCGGTCCGGTCTCCGCGAGCCGATCGGGCCTGCGCACGGCCGCGTTGGACTCGTCCCGCAGTCCGGCGGACGGCTCCCCCCGGCTCGGACCGGTCGCTGCGGCGGCTTCGGGAACGGCCACGGCGGCGGCCACGGGCGCGAGGACGGCAGCGGGGGCGGTCTCGGAGAGGACCACGGGGAGAGCCTGCACCACGACCACCGGGCCCGACCGGCGTACCGCCCGGAGCCGTGCTCCGCCGCCCCGCAGGCGCGTTCGACCGACCGATCGGACAGGCTGCCGCCCCTCATGTTTCGTGATTCGTGCGAATGTTGTGAAGGTGCGTGGCGCCCCGCCCGTACGGATCGAGGCCGTCGACCGGGCCAACCCGTGATGCCTCCGGGGCGCTACTATCCGAGCCATGAGCGCTGCAGAACTCGAACCCGACCCCGCACCGACCCTGTCGGAGATCGCCCGGGCGGCCGGCGTCTCGGCGCCGACAGTTTCGAAGGTGCTGAACGGCCGGGCCGACGTCGCGCCCGCGACCCGCGCGAAGGTCGAGGAGATCCTGCGCCGCACCGGCTACCAGCGCCGCCGCACCGCCGCACCGCCGTCCCGGCTGCTCGACCTGGTCTTCCACCAGCTCGACAACGCCTGGGCGATGGAGGTGATCCGGGGCGTGGAGAACGTCGCCCGGGACGAGGGGCTGAGCGTGGTCCTCTCCGAGTCCGCCGGGCGGCTCACCCCGGGCCAGACCTGGGTGGACGGGGTGCTGGCCCGTCGGCCGGCCGGCGTGGTGCTGGTGCTGTCCGAGCTGGACGCCGCCCAGCGCGACCAACTCGCCAGCCGGGACATCCCGTTCGTGGTGCTCGACCCGGCCGGGGACCCGGCGGAGGGGGTGCCGGCCGTCGGCGCCGCCAACTGGCAGGGCGGCCTGGCCGCCACCCGGCACCTGCTCGACCTCGGCCACCGCCGGATCGGGATGATCTCCGGCCCGTCCGGCATGATGTGCAGCCGCGCCCGGGTCGACGGCTACCGCACCGCCCTGGGCACGGCCCGGCTGCCGGTCGACCCGGAGCTGATCATCGAGGGCAACTTCTACCACGAGATCGGACAGGCCGCCGCCCACACCCTGCTGACCCGGCCCGACCGGCCCACCGCCATCTTCGCGGGCAACGACCTGCAGGCCCTCGGCGTGTACGAGGCCGCCCGCGAACTGGGGTTGCGGGTGCCGGAGGACCTCTCGGTGGTCGGCTTCGACGACCTGCCGCTGGCCCGCTGGGTCGGGCCGCCGCTCACCACCGTCCGCCAGCCGCTGGTCGAGATGGCAGAGACCGCGGCCCGGCTCGCCATCGAGCTGGGCCGGGGCGAGCAGCCCACCGCGACCCGGGTCGACCTCGCCACCAGCCTGGTCGTCCGGTCCAGCACCGCCCCGCCGCCGGCCGACAGCTGACCGGCGGCCGACCGGCGACCGATCAACAGCCGACCGGCGGCCGGCCGGCGGCCTACAACTGCATGACGCACGCCAACTCTCCTGCGCGGTCCGGACGTTCCGGGCCGCGCAGAGTGGTTGACGGCCCCGCCGGGCTCCCCTACCGTCGTCCGAGTCACACCGTAACATTCGACAAGTATTCGAAACTTTCGGATGCATCGATCGGAGGAGAGCCGCATGGCCGAGCCCGCCGCCCACCCGTCACCGGCGCCGCCCGGCACCCTCGCCCTGACCTTCGACGACGGCCCGCACCCCGACTCCACGCCCGAGTTGATCGAGGCCCTGACCGCCACCGGGCACCGCGCCACCTTCTTCCTGTGCGGCGCGCAGGCCGAACGCCACCCGGAGCTGGTCCGCGCCCTGGACCGGGCCGGGATGGCGATCGCCAACCACACCTGGTCGCACCCGTCGCTGCCCGGCCTGCCACTGCCCGCCGTCCGGGACGAGATCCGCTCCACCAACCGCGTCCTGGCCGAACTCACCGGCCGCCCGCCCGTACTGTTCCGCCCGCCGTACGGCGCCACCTCCCCGGAGGTCCGGCGGGCCGCCGCCGACGCGGGCCTGGCCGAGACGCTCTGGAACGTCGACCCCCGGGACTGGGACGGCGCCGAACCCGCCGAGATCGTCGCCGTCGTCGCCGCGGCCCGCCCCGGGGACACCGTCCTGCTGCACGACCACGGCAACCGCAACACCGTCACCGCGCTGCCCGCCGTCCTCGCCGCGCTCACCACCCGCGGCCTGCGCTCCACCGCCCTGCCGCAGCACTGACCACCGACCGCCAGCGGCCGGGCCCTCAAGCACCCAGGCATCCAGGCCCTCAAGCACCCGGGCCCTCGAGCCCCGGCCGCGTGCCGCAACTCCCCCTCCCTCAGACCCCGGTGGCCGGACGCACCCGCCCAGCACCACGCGTCCGGCCACCGGTGGAACCACGGCCCCAGCGGCGTCCGCACCCGGCCTTCGCGGCGAGCAGCAGCACGTACGCCCTCGAGCTGAACCGGGCCGAGGACCCGCCGCTCAGCGCCACCGACGCCACCGACGCCAAGGACCGCGGTGACCGCAACGGCATCCCGAAGACCCGGGACGGCCGGCACGTCGTCCCCTCCGGCAACGACGCGGACTCCGTCGAGCCCACCGTCACCTTCCAGCCCGGCGGCCGGCGGGTCATCACCGGCTTCCCCGGCAACCCGGCCGGCAAGCACGCCCACGTCGGGTCGGCGACGCCGAGAAGGCCAAGTTCAACCCGTCGCGCACCTGCCCGGCGCGCTCGACGGGGACCACGCCGCTCTGCGTCCAGGGGCTTGACCCCAACCTTGCCGGCTGGAGAGATTTGGGCAGCCCCGGACCCCGTGGCTGAAATTCACCCCCAGCACCAAAGAGTGGACAGGTAGCACATGCACCGATCCATCGCCCTCCGCGCGGCCGCCGTGGTGGTCGCCGCCGGGCTGATATCCGCGCCGACCGTGGGTTCGGCGTTCGCCACCAGCGGTGGCACCTACACCTCGACGCTGCGGCAGCACGTTCCGACCACTGCCTCCGGCTACGGCGAGCACGAGGACACCTGCACCGGCGTCCCGGCCTCCAAGGACGGCTGGCACTTCGTCCTCCCGGGCAACGACGCCGACTTCGTCAAGCTCACCGTGACCTTCGAGCCGGGCGGCACCCAGGTCATCACCAGCTTCCCCGGCAACCCGGCCGGCAAGCACGCCTACGTGGCGTCGGCCCCGGGCGCCGAGCTCACCTCGGCGGTGGCCGAGGTGGAGGGCGGCAGCGAGAACCTGTTCAACCTGTCGCACACCTGCCCGGCGAGCTCGACGGAGACCTCCCCGTCGCCGAAGCCCTCGGAGTCTCCGCTGGAGAGCCCCAAGCCCTCGGAGAGCGCCTCGGGGAGCGCGAGCCCGTCCGCATCGCCGTCGGAGAGCCCTTCCGAGAGCGCGAGCCCGTCCGCGTCGCCGTCGGGGAGTCCCTCCGGCAGCGCGAGCCCGTCCGCGTCGCCGTCGGAGAGCCCTTCCGGCGCGGCGGTCTCGCCGAGCGCCTCGGCCTCGGAGAGCCCGGCGGGCGACAGCCTGGCGTTCACCGGTGCCAGCGTGGTCGGCACCACCGTGGCCGGTCTGGCGCTGGTCGGCGCGGGTGGCGTGCTGGTCGCGCGTCGCCGCCGCCGGGGTGCGCACCGCTGAAGCCGGGCGGTCCGCCGACTCCCTTGAAAGACGGGGAAGTTGACACCTCCCGGTGAACGTTGACGGCGGGGTCCCGTTCGGGACCCCGCCGTTGTGCGTCCGCACGGGCCGTACGGGCCGCGCGGGCCGTACGGGCCGCCGGTCGGCCGGGTCAGCCGGCCTCGGTCTGCCAGAGCCCGGCCGGGTCGGTGTGCAGGCCGCGGACGGTGACCAGGGCGGCACCCAGGACGGGGCCGCGGCGGCCCAACGGCGAGGCGCGCAGGGCCTCTTCGGGCCAGGGACGAACCCGGATCAGCTCGGTCAGCTCGGCCCGCATCGCGGGCAGCAGCCACTGTGCGAGGTCGGCGTAGGCCCCGCCGAGGACGAGCGTGGCGGGGTCGATCAGGTTGACCGTACTGGCCAGCGCGGTGCCGAGCGCGGTGCCCGCGTGCCGCAGGGCGCGCCGGACGGCGGCGTCCCCCGCCTCCGCGCGGCGGGCCAACTCGGCGATGGGGTCGGCCTCCTGAGTGAACGTCAGGTCATCCGGCCGGTCCAGGTCGTCGGTGATCCCGGCGGAGCGGAGCACGGCGGCCAGGCCCGCGTACGGTTCGAGGCAGCCGCGGGCGCCGCAGGAGCAGGCGCGTCCGTCGGGGCGGACGGTGAGGTGGCCGAGTTCGCCCGCGAAGCCCTGGACGCCGCGGAACAGGCGCCCGTCCAGGACGAGCGCACCGCCGATGCCCTCACCGGCCGAGATGTGCACGAAGGTGCCGCTGCCGGTGCCCTGCCAGAGTTCGGCCAGTGCGCCGAGGTTGGCCTCGTTCTCGACGGCGGGCACGGCGCTGGACGCGGTACCGGGAACAGTGCTGGACGCGGTACCGGGAACGGCGCCGGAGTCCTCGGCGCGGTCACCGGCGCCGGAGGCGTTGCCGGGCCACAGTTCGGTGACGTCGACCTGGTGCCAGCCCAGGTTGGGGGCGTGCTCGATCCGGCTGCCGGGGCTGTCCAGCGGGACGCTGCCGGGGACGGCGAGCACCCGCCCGACCACGCGCAGGCCGAGCGCGACGGCCTCGCGCTCGGCGAGTGCGGCGAGCTCGGCGAGCTCGGCGAAGGTCTGCTCGGCGGGGCGGCCGGCGTTGGCGGCGGGGCAGTGCAGTTCGACCCGGACTTCGCCGCGCAGGTCGATGACGCACGCGCTGAGGTGCTCCACGCCGATCTCCAGGCCCAGCCCGGCCGGGCCGTCGCCGTTGAGGACGAGGGCGCGGCCGGGGCGGCCGACCCGGCCGCTGCGTTCGAGTTCGCCCTCCAGCAGCAGTCCGCCGCCGATGAGTTCGTCGACCAGGCTGGAGACGGCGGTGCGGGTCAGGCCGGTGCGGCCGGCCACGTCGGCGCGGGAGAGCGGGTGGGCGGCGGCGACGGTGCGCATCACCAGGGCGAGGTTCTGCCGCCGCATGTCCTGCTGCGAGGCGGGGCCGCGCCTGGTCGCGAGGTCGCCGTCGGGCGGCTGCTGCCCGTCCTCTGTCACGTCTGCCCCGTCCCTCCGTGCCGTCGTCCGGCTCGTCGGTGCGGTTTCTGTCCGCACCGTCCGCCCGGACGCCTGTCCGTGTGCCTGTCGCTGTGCCTGTTCCGCGC
>NZ_JBHUWH010000236.1:0-11744 GCF_042670125.1 Kitasatospora sp. NPDC057198
GCGGCGGCGGGCGGCACCGCGCCGGGCCGCCCGCCGCCGGTCGTCCGGGCGGTCAGATCGCGGGCGCCCGCTCCTCGCGGCGCACCAGCGCGCGCAGCCACAGCAGGCCCAGCAGCGAGACGAGGGCCAGGCCGAGGACGTCGTACAGGGTGTACAGGTGCACCTGCTGCTGGGTGGGGTGCGGCAGGTAGCCGTTGGCGAACAGCTGCTTCTGCAGGTCGCTGGTGGTGGTGCGGACCACCAGCCAGACCGCGATGCCGTTCATGCTGTCCCACAGCGCGTGCAGCAGGGACACGCCCAGGTAGGTGAGCAGCACCGGGACGGTGAAGCGGAAGTGCGTGCCGCGGCGCTCGCGGAACAGCACGCCGCCGAGGATGCCGGTCCACAGGATGTGGCCGACCGGGGCGAGCAGGCCGCGCAGGACCTCGGTCTCCACCAGGTTCTTCAGCGACAGGCCGTGGATGGTCAGCACCGCGTTGAACGCGTAGCCGGCGCTCTCGAACGCGGCGAAGCCGGCGCCGACCGTGGCGCCCAGCACCAGGCCGTGCTTGAGGCCGCGGACCGGGACGCCGCGGGCCACCAGCACCAGCGCGAAGAGCTTCACCGCCTCCTCGATCAGGCCGACCCCGAGGTACATCCACACCGACGGCGACAGCAGGTAGGTCTCCAGCACCGAGGCGCCCAGCACGCCGATGATCCCGCCGACGCCGAAACAGGCCAGGATCCGCCCCGGGCCGAGGTCGGAGGCGAACCGCTCGTACGCCCAGACGGTGAAGGCGGCCGGGACGAGGAAGCTGCCGAGCAGCACGATCGTCGGCACCAGGTTGCTGTTGGCGGTGGCGAAGGTGACCAGCACGGTGGCCACCCACAGGGCCAGGCCGACCAGCAGGACCTTCGGCCAGTAGCGGGTGGGTGCGGCGCTGCCCCGGCGGGGCGGGGGTACGTGCCGGCGGCCGCTCGGGTTGCCGTAACTCGGGGGTGTCGTGCCGTGACCGGACATCCGGGAGCCCTTCCGTCGCCGCGTACCAGTGGTGAACGTACGGTATGACAATTCGGGATGATTGGCCCGGAATGTCGGTATTTCGCCCGGATGGAGCAGGGCCCCCGGACGTCCGATATGTTCGGAAGGTGCACCTTCGACGCGCGGACGGGGCGCCGTCCGGCCGGACCGGCGGGCTGCCGCCCAGCAGGCGGCGCAGCGCCCTGCTGGCGGCCGACCTGCAGGACCTGTCGCTGCTGCGCCGGGCCGGGCCCGCGCTGGTCGCGATCGCCCTGGTCTCGACCGCCGACTACCTCTCCGGGCGGGACCGCTACCTGGCCCCGCTGATGGTCGTCGTCCCGTCGGTGGCCGCGCTCACCCTGCGGCCGCGCGAACTGCTCGCGGTCTGCTTCCTCGGCCTGATGGCCCTGCTCGGCCTCAGCCACTTCGACCAGGTCGTCGACTTCAGCGACAGCCGCTTCCTGTACGGGGCGATGGTCAGCTACGTCGCGGTCACCGCGCTCAGCGCCTGGATCGCCGAACTGCGGATGCGACGAGCCGCGGCCTTCGCGGCCGTCAGCTCGGTCGCGGAGGCCGCCCAGCGCGCGCTGCTGCGCCAGCCCGAACCGGTGGTCGGGCCGCTGCGGCTGGCCGTGCGCTACGTCTCCGCCGCGGACGCCGCCCGGATCGGCGGCGACCTGTACTCCGTCCTGGACACCCCGTACGGCACCCGGGTGCTGGTCGGCGACGTCCGCGGCAAGGGGCTCGGGGCGGTGCAGACCGCCGCCGTGGTGCTCGGCGCGTTCCGGGAGGCCGCGTACGACGAGGAGCAGCTGCCCGCGGTGGCCGGGCGGATCGAGGCCAGCATGCGCCGGCACGTCCCCGACGGGGAGTTCACCACCGCGATGCTCGCCGCCTTCCGCGAACCGGGCAGCGTCGACCTGCTGCACCTGGGCCACGTCCCGCCGCTGCGGGTGCACGCCGACGGCAGCGGCGAGGTGGTCGACTTCGCCGAACCCTGGGTGCCGCTCGGCCTCGGGCACCTGGTCTCCGGCCGGCCCTGCCCGACCGCCGTGCCGTTCGGCCCGCAGGACGTCCTGGTGCTGTGCACCGACGGCGTGGTCGAGGCCAGGGGCGCCCGCGGCGGCGGGTTCTACCCGCTGGCCGAACGCGCCGGGCCGCTGGTGCGCGACGGCTGGCGCTCGCTCGCCGACCTCGACACCGCCGTCGCCCGCCTGTACGCCGACCTGCTGGCCCACACCGGCGGCGAACTCGGCGACGACGCGCTGCTGCTGCTGGTCACCCGGCCCGGACCGGACGCGCCCGGCTGACCGGCCCGGCGCCGCCCGGTCTCACTTGGCGTCCCCGTAGCAGTCGACCACGGCGATGGTCAGCGGGAAGCGCACCGGGGTGTCGCCGAAGACCAGCGCGGTGGCCTCCTCGGACGCCTCCGCGACCGCCGCGGCGACCGCGTCCGCCAGGTCGGCCGGGGTGTGCACCACCACCTCGTCGTGCTGGAAGAACACCAGGCGCGGCCGGTCGCCGCCGGAGCGCAGCGCGGCCAGCCGGCGGCGCAGCGCCGCGAGCAGCGCCAGCGCCCAGTCCGCGCCGCTGCCCTGGATCACGAAGTTGCGGGTGAAGCGGCCCCGGGCGCGGGCCGAACGGCCGCCCGCCTCCCCGGCCTCCGGGGCCTCCGTCAGGTCCAGCCAGTCCGCCGAGGGCGGCGGGCAGACCCGGCCCAGCCGGGAGGAGACCACCCCGCCGTCCTCCCCGGTCCGGGCCGCCGCCTCCACGTACCCCATCGCCGCCGGGTAGCGGCGGCGCAGCGTGCTCAGCAGCGGGCCGATGCCGCCGCCGGTCTGGCCGTACATCGCGCCCAGCAGGCCCAGCTTCGCCTTCTCCCGGTCGCCCTGGAAGGCACTCGCCGCCAGCGCCGCGTACAGGTCGCCGCCGGCCGCCGTCCGGGCCAGCCCGGCGTCGCCCGACAGGGCGGCCAGCACCCGCGGCTCCAGCTGCGCCGCGTCCGCCACCACCAGCAGCCAGCCCGGATCGGCCACCACCGCCCGGCGCATCGTGCGCGGGATCTGCAGCGCGCCGCCGCCGCGCGAGGCCCAGCGGCCCGTCACCACGCCGCCCACCACGTACTCCGGGCGGAACCGGCCGCCGCGCGCCCAGGCCGCCTGCCAGGCCCAGCCGTGCGCCGCGTGCAGCCGGGACAGCTCCTTGTAGCGGACCATCAGCGCCGCCGCCGGGTGGTCCACCGACTTCAGCTCCCAGGAGCGGGTCGAGGACAGCTGGACGCCGCGGTCCGCGAACGCCTTGATCACCTGGGTGTGCGAGTCCAGGTTGAACGGGCGGGCGCCCAGCGCCCGCTGCACCTCCAGCGCCAGCTCGGCCAGCTTCGTCGGCAGGGTGCCCGGGATCGCCGGGCGCGGGCCCAGCAGCTCGGTCAGCAGCGCGTCGTGCACGTCCGTCCGCCAGGGCAGCCCGTCGTGCGCCATCTCGCAGGCCAGCAGCGCGCCCGCCGACTCGGCCGCCACCAGCAGCCGCAACCGGGAGCGCGCCGCCGGGTCGGCGACCGCCGCCAGCCGCCGCAGCTGCTCGGCGTGCACCGCCACCGTGGCCTCCAACTGGTCCGTCCCCGGCGGAAGCTGCAGCCGGTCCGGGGCGAACAGGCCGTCCTCGTCGGGCAGCGCGCCCTCCGGCAGGTCGGCCGGCACCGGCAGGGCGCGCAGCCGCGCCCAGGCCGCGCCCAGCGAGCGCGGCGCCCCGAACCGGTCCTCCCGGCCCAGCAGCAGCGCCTCGGTCAGCCGCAGGTCGTGGCAGCGGGCCAGCCGCTCGGGCAGCGCGGCCAGCAGCGGCCCGTACGCGGTGTCCGCCGTCGGCCACACCCAGCGCGGGGCGTGCGCGGCCTCCACCGCGGCCACCGCCTCGGCCAGCCGCGGCGCGGGCTCGGGCGGGCCCAGCGGCGCGCCCTCCTCGTCGAGCGGCTGCAGCCGGCCGCCGGGGCCGTGCGGATCGGGCACCAGGGCGTAGCGCACGGGCGGCGGCTCCTCTCGGGGGCGGGGGCCAGGGCTGGTCCGGGTACGTGTTCGGGCGCGCGGGCAGGAGGTGTCGACGGTAGCCGGTGGCGGTGACAACCCGGCGCCACGACGCGGGCGGAGGGCCGGCGGCGGCTTGCCGCGACGGTGTTCCGCGACGGTGTTCCGCCGCGGCCCGGCGGCCCGTAATGTCGCCGTTATGAGCGACAACCCCTTCTTCGCGCCCAGCACCCTGGTGTACGAACTGCCGCCCTTCGCCGAGATCCGGGAAGAGCACTACCGCCCCGCCTTCGACCGGGGCATGGCCGACCAGCTCGCCGAGACCGCCGCGATCGCCGCGAACCCCGAGCCGCCGACCTTCGAGAACACCGTGGTGGCGCTGGAGCGTTCGGGAGCGGTGCTGCGCCGGGTCGCGGCGGCCTTCTTCAACCAGGACTCCGCCGACACCACCCCCGGCATCCAGGAACTCGACGCCGAGATCAGCCCCCGGCTGGCCGCCCACGCCGACGCGATCCACCTCGACGCCGCGCTGTTCGCCCGCCTCGACACCCTGCACGCGGCCCGCCACCAACTGGGCCTGGACGCCGAGTCGCTGCGCCTGCTGGAACGCCGGCACACCGCCTTCGTCCGGGCCGGCGTCCGCCTCGACGCCGACGGGCAGCGGCGGCTGCGCGAGATCAACGCCGAACTCGCCGCCGCGGCCGCCGCGTTCCGCAAGAACACGCACGACGCCTCGCTGGCCGGCGCGGTCGCCGTGGACAGCGCCGACGCCCTCGACGGCCTGCCCGCCACCGCGGTCGCCGCCGCCGCCGAGAACGCCCGCGCGCTCGGCCAGGACGGCCGCTGGGTGCTCAGCCTGAAGAACTTCTCCACCCAGAGCGAACTCGCCCACCTCACCGACCGGGCCCTGCGCGAGCGGCTGCTCACCGCCTCGCTGAACCGCGGCCTGGACACCAACGGCCCGCTCGCCGCGAAGATGGCCGCGCTGCGCGCCGAACGCGCCGCCCTGCTCGGCCACCCCACCCACGCCTCGTACGTGGTCGCCGACGAGACCGCGGGCACCGTCGAGGCCGTGAGCGCGATGCTCGGCCGGCTGGTCGCCCCCGCCGTCGCCATCGCCGAGCGCGAGGCCGCCGACCTGGCCGCCGCCGCGGCCGCCGACGGCATCACCGAACTCGCCGCCCACGACTGGGCGTTCTACGCCGAGCGGGTGCGCGCCGAACGCTACGAGGTGGACACCGCGGCACTGCGGCCCTACTTCGAACTGGAGCGGGTGCTGCGCGACGGCGTCTTCCACGCCGCGCACCTCGCCTACGGGCTGGACTTCACCGAGCGCCCCGACCTGACGGCGTACCACCCCGACGCCCGGGTCTTCGAGGTGTTCGACGCCGACGGCTCGGCGCTGGGCCTGTTCATCGGCGACTTCCACGCCCGCGGGTCCAAGCGCGGCGGCGCCTGGATGAACGAACTCGTCCCGCAGTCCCGGCTGCTGGGCACCCGCCCGGTCGTCGTCAACAACCTGAACATCGCGCGCCCGGCGCCCGGCGAGGCCGCGCTGCTCGACTGGGACGAGGTGCGCACCCTGTTCCACGAGTTCGGGCACGCGCTGCACGGCCTGTTCTCGGACGTCCGCTACCCGTCCTTCGCCGGGACGGAGGTGCCGCGCGACTTCGTCGAGTTCCCGTCCCAGGTCAACGAGATGTGGATGACCCGGCCCGAGGTGCTCGCCCACTACGCCCGGCACCACGTCACCGGGGAGCCGCTGGACCCGGCCGTGGTGGAGCGGCTGCTCGCCGCCGAGAACTACGGGCAGGGCTTCCGGACCGTCGAGTACCTGGCGGCGGCGCTGCTCGACTGGGCCTGGCACACCCGGACGGCCGCGGACCCGCTGGTCGGGGACGCCGGGGAGTTCGAGGCGCGGGCGCTCGCCGAGGCGGGCGTGGCCCTCGCGGCGGTGCCGCCGCGCTACCGCACCGGGTACTTCAACCACGTCTTCTCGAACGGGTACAGCGCCGGGTACTACGCGTACATCTGGTCCGAGGTGCTGGACGCGGAGACGGTGCGGTGGTTCGACGGCGACGGGCGCGGGGTGCGGGAGAGCGGGCGGCTGTTCCGGGAGCGGCTGCTGTCGCGGGGCGGCAGCCGGGACGCGCTGGAGTGCGTGCGCGACCTGCTGGGGCGGGAGCCGGAGATCGGGCCGCTGCTGGCCCGGCGCGGCCTGGAGTAGCGGGCGCGGACGGCTACCCGGTGAAGACCGGGCCGTAGCCGGGGGCCGGGCGGCCGTCCGGGGTGAGGGCGCAGTAGCCGCCGGTGCCGCGGCACCAGTACCACATCGTCCAGCCGGCGGCGAAGGTGCGCATGGCGGCGACCTGCCGGCGGACGAGTTCGGCGTTGCCGGGGGTGGCGGCGGAGGGCGGGCCCCACTCGCCGACCAGGACGGGCAGGCGGTGGGCGGCGGGGTAGGCGGTGACGGCGGCGGTGTAGTCCTCGACGAAGCCGCTCGCCGGGTCCCAGTCCTGTCCCGCCTCGACGGCGGTGTCGTAGAAGTGCGGGGCGTAGCCGATCCGGTCCGGGCCGGGGCGGGGGTCGGCGAAGGCGGGCAGGGCGGTGGGGACGCCCTGCCCGACCAGGACGGTGGGTTCGACGAACAGCCAGGCGTCCCGGTCGGCCCCGCGGACGGCGGTGATCAGGCGGCGGTACATGGCGGCGAGCCGGCCCTGCTCGAGGGCGGCGGAGGCGGCGGCGAGGACGGCCGGGTCGGCGGGGTCGCCGTCGACCGGTCCGAAGGGCTCGTTGAACAGGTCGTAGCCGAGCAGGGCGCGCTTGCCGCGCAGTTCGCGGGCGACGGTGCTGTACAGGTCGGCCTGGGCGCGGCGCAGGTCGGGGTCGTCGTAGAGGTGGCGGAAGGCGGCCTGGACGGCGGGCTGGAAGTAGCCGGCGAACCAGTCGGCCGGGTCGGGGGTGAAGGGCAGGCCGTCGTCCCGGGTCGCCCAGGCGGGGGCGCCGCCGTCGCCGCCGAGGAAGTACTGGCCGTAGACGTCCTGGTGGAAGTCGACGACGGCGTACAGGCGGTACTTGCCGGCCCAGTCGAGGAGGCGTCCGAGCCGGTCGAGCTGGGCCCGGTCGTAGTGGCCCCGGGAGGGTTCGAGGCGCGCCCAGGAGACCGCGATCCGGACCAGGCCGAAGCCGTTCTCGGCGAGTTCGCGCAGGTCGGCCTCGGTGGTCTCGTCGTACTTGTCCAGGTTGAAGCCGCGCAGGTCCAGGACCCGGCCGCGGGCGTCGGTGAAGGCGGTGCGGCCGTCGGCGAGGGTGCCGGCGGAGACCCTGCGGGCGTCGAAGGGGGCGCGGTCGGCGGGCGGGCCGGCCGAGACGGTGCCGAGGACGGCGGCGGCGGCGAGCAGCAGGGCGGCGGCGGAGCGGCGGACGCGCACGGGGGCACCTCACGGCGTGGGCGGGGGAGGGGTGCGCCGATCCTGCCGGAGCCGCTCCCGCCGCACAAGAGGTGAGGCGTGCTCATGTTCGGCGGGGTGCCGGGCGGGCCGGGCCCCCGGTGCCGGGCCTCGGGCCCCCGGAGCCGGGCTCAGGTTTCCGGCGCCGGGCTCAGGTTTCCGGCGCCGGCTCCGGGCCCCGGTACCGGGGTTCAGGCGTCCGGGACGGCCAGCATCGGCGGCAGGTCGGCGGCCGCGGAGAGCCGGCCCCACAGCAGGTCGGCGAGGGCCTGCACCATCCGGGCGCGCGGGCAGGGGCGGGTCTCCAGCCACCAGTCCCCGGCGGCCAGCACCATGCCGGTGATCGAGCGCCCCCAGGTCTCGGAGAGCAGCGGCCCGTCCCGGCCGAGGTCGATCTGCTGCTGGATGGCGCGGGTGATCTCCTCGGCGATCTGCCGCAGCGCGGGCGCCAGCGCGTTGCCCGCGCCGGTCGGGTCGCCGGGCTCGGGGTGGGTGAGCAGCCGGTACACCTGCGGGCGGGACTCGATCGCGGCCAGGTAGACGTCCAGCACGTGCTCGACCCGGTCGCGGCGCTCCAGCGGCTCGTTGAGGGCCGCGCGGACGGCGGCCAGCAGTCCGGCGGTGTGGCGCTCGGTCAGCGCGCCGATCAGGCCGTTCCGGTCGCCGAAGTGCCGGTACAGGATCGGCTTGGTGATGCCGGCCTCGGCGGCGATCGCGTTCATGCTGGCGCTCGGGCCCTCGCGCTGGACGACCCGGTCGGCGGCGTTGAGCAGTTGTTCGCGGCGGGGCTCGGGGCGGGGGTCGCGGCGGGGCTCGGTGGTCATGCGCTGCTCCTGGTGCGGGAGGGTGGGCGGCTCGTCGGGCGTTGACACCGGTTACCTATCGGTAGCAGACTCGCCGCCATGTTACCGGAGGTAACAGCACAGTGGCGCGGACGCTCCGGCCCGCCCCCCGTCTCCTGGAGGCCGACATGACCACCTTCTCGCTCGACCCCGGGCCGGACCAGATCGCCGTCCGCGACTGGCTGCACGGCTTCGCCGCCGACGTGATCCGCCCCGCCGCCGCGGAGTGGGACGAGCGCGAGGAGACCCCCTGGCCGATCATCCAGGAGGCCGCCAAACTGGGCATCTACTCCCTCGACTTCTACGCCCAGCAGTTCTTCGACCCCTCCGGCGTCGGCATCCCGATCGCCATGGAGGAACTGTTCTGGGGCGACGCGGGCATCGGCCTCGCCATCACCGGCACCACCCTGGCCGCCGTCGCCGTCCTCGCCAACGGCACCGACGAGCAGATCGGCACCTGGGCCCCGCAGATGTTCGGCACCCCCGAGGACGTCAAGGTCGCCGCGTTCTGCTCCTCCGAGCCCGACGCCGGCTCCGACGTCTCCGCGCTGCGCACCCGCGCCGTCTACGACCAGGCCAAGGACGAGTGGGTGATCAACGGCACCAAGACCTGGGCCACCAACGGCGGCATCGCGCACGTCCACGTCGTCGTCGCCACCGTCGACCCCGAACTCGGCTCCCGCGGCCAGGCGTCCTTCATCGTCCCGCCCGGCACCGAGGGCCTCAGCCAGGGCCAGAAGTTCAAGAAGCACGGCATCCGCGCCTCGCACACCGCCGAGGTCGTCCTCGACGGCGTCCGCGTCCCCGGACACTGCCTGCTCGGCGGCAAGGAGAAGCTCGACGCCCGCCTCGCCCGGGCCCGCGAGGGCACCAGGGGCGGCGGCAAGAACGCCGCCATGGCCACCTTCGAAGCCTCCCGCCCCGCCGTCGGCGCCCAGGCCATCGGCATCGCCCGCGCCGCCTACGAGGTCGCCCTCGACTACGCGAAGACCCGCGTCCAGTTCGGCAGGCCGATCATCGAGAACCAGGGCGTCGCCTTCCAGCTCGCCGACATGAAGACCCGGATCGACGCCGCCCGGCTGCTGGTCTGGCGCGCCTCCTGGATGGCCGTCAACAACCAGCCGTTCACCAGCGCCGAGGGCTCGATGTCCAAGCTGTACGCCGGGGAGACCGCCAAGTTCGTCACCGCGCAGGCCATGCAGATCCTCGGCGGCAACGGCTACACCCGCGAGTACCCGGTCGAGCGGATGCACCGCGACAGCGCCATCTACACCGTCTTCGAGGGCACCAGCGAGATCCAGCGGCTGGTCATCGCGCGGGCGATCTCGGGCGCGCCGATCCGCTGACGGTGCGGTGGCGGTCCGGTTCGCTGACGGCCCGGTGCGGTCCGGTGCGGTCCGGTCCGGTGGTGGCGGGCGCGGCGGTGGCAGGTGCGGGGGCGGCGGGTGCGGGGGCGGCGGGTGCGGTGGCGGCCTCAGAAGCGGGGTTCGCGGCGCTCCAGGAACGCCGCCAGGCCCTCCCGGACGTCCGGCGCCGTCCGGGAGGCGCGCTCCCACGGCGCCAGGGCCGCCGCCGCGTCCGCCGGGGCGACCGACAGCGCGGCCTTCGCCGCGCCGATGGTCTGCGCGGAGCGGCGGGCCAGCAGCGCGGCGAACTCCCGCGCCCGAGCGTCGAGTTCGGCGGACGGCAGCACCTCGTCCAGCAGGCCGAACCGCTCCGCCCGGTCCGCGGGCAGCAACTCGCCCGAGAACAGCAGGTACTTGGCCCGAGCCGGGCCGACCAGCGCGGCCAGCCGTAGCGTCGGCACCGCCGGGTACACCACGCCCAGCTTCGCCGGGGTGATCCCCAGCCGGGCGTCCTCGGCGGCCAGCCGCAGGTCGCAGGCCAGCGCCAACTGGCAGCCCCCGCCCACGCAGGCGCCCCGGACCACCGCCAGCGTCGGCCGCGGGAACGCCGCCAGCGCCTCCTCCGCGGCCACGTTCAGCGCGTGGTAGGCGTCGGCGGCCGCCGGATCCGCGTACACCCCGGCCAGCTCGGCGATGTCCGCGCCCGCCGAGAACGCGCCCCCCGCGCCGGTCAGCACCAGCACCCGGACGTCCGGGCGCTCCGCCAGCGACGCCAGCACCCCGGGCAGCGCCCGCCACATCGCGCCGGTCACCGCGTTGCGCCGCTCCGGGCGCTCCAGCAGCAGCACCGCCACCCGGTCCGGGCCCACCCAGCAGCGCAGGCCCGGCACGCCGGTGGGCAGTTCGGCGTCCCCCGGGCCCGGACGGTCGAGCGGGCCTCGGCGGTCGAGCGGGCCCGGACGGTCGAGCGGGCGGTCGGTGCGCACGGGCATGGCGGGCCTCTCGGGGGACGGCGGGTGCCGCCCCAGGCTCCCACGCGGGGGGCAGCCGGGCGACGTGATCCGCGTCAACCCGGGGCCGGGGTCAGCCCTCCGTGCCCGTCCGGGGCCGGGGTCAGCCCTCCGTGCCCGTCCGGGGCCGGGGTCAGCCCTCCGTGCCCGTCCGGGCGGCCCGCCACTCCGGGGCCAGCATCGACCAGACCTCCAAGTCCAGCCGGACGCCCAGGTGTTCGGTGTGCTTGCGGAGCGTTCCGTCCAGCGTCATGCCCAGCCGCCGGGCGCAGGCCCGGCTGCGCAGGTTGACCGTGCTGTTCCACCACTCGGCGCGGTACAGGCCGCGCTCCAGCAGCGCGTAGTCCAGCAGGCGGCGGACCGCCGCGGTGACCAGGCCGCGGCCCTGGGCGGCGGGCTCGGACCACACGCCGATCTCGCACACCCCGCCCGCGGCGTCGAAACGGACGAACATCACGCCGCCGACCAGCGTCCCGTCCAGCCAGATCCCGTATATCCGGCCGCTGTCCTCGGCCTGCTTATCGGCGAACTTCCGCAGCGTGGCGCGGGCGGATTCCGGATCGGTGCTGCGGGTGGCCCACGGGATCCACGGATCGATGCCGGACCGGGCCCGGTCCATGTGCTCCAGGAACTCCTCGGCCTGCCACGGTTCCAGCGGGCGCAGCTCGGCGTCCTCGGCGAGCGGTACGGCGTACATGTTCGGCGTCCCTTCGGGTCACGGGGGCATGGCGGACGCACCGCGGCGGGGTGCACGGCGGTGGTGCCTCACGGTAGTGCATAACAAACGTTTGGTAGGTACCCTGGCGCGCATGACTCCACCCGCCCGGGGCGACCACGAAGCCCGCCGCCGCGACGTCTCGGAAGCCGTCGGGCGGGTCCTCGCCGAACGCGGCTTCGGCGGCCTGACCCTGCGCGCGGTGGCCGCCGAACTCGGCGCCTCCACCGGCCTGCTCACCCACTACTTCCCGAGCAAGCGGGCCCTGGTCGCGCACGCGCTGGAGGTCCTCGACCGGCAGGCCGCCGGGCGCCACCGGCCCGCCACCGAGGCCGCCGGCCCCGCCCGCGGCCTGGTCGCGC
>NZ_JBHUWH010000237.1:0-11737 GCF_042670125.1 Kitasatospora sp. NPDC057198
ACCGAGGACACACCGCCGTGAAGCCCCACGCCCCCCACGCCCCGACTGCCTTCGCCGCGGCGGACCTCGGCGCCACCAGCGGACGGGTCGTCGTCGGCCGCATCGGCCGCGACAGCCTCGACCTCACCGAGACCCACCGCTTCGACAACACCCCCGCCCAGCTCCCCGACGGCCTGCACTGGAACGCCCTCGGCCTGTACCAGGGCGTCCTCGACGGCCTGCGCGAAGCCGCCGCCCGCTTCGACATCGCCTCCGCCGGCATCGACAGCTGGGCCGTCGACTACGGACTCCTCGACGCCGACGGCGCCCTCATCAACAACCCCTTCCACTACCGCGACCCGCGCGGCGCCGCCGCCGTCGAGGACGTCTGGCGCCGCGTCCCCGCCCGCGACCTGTACCGCATCACCGGCCTCCAGCACCTGCCGTTCAACACGCTCTTCCAACTCGCCGCCGAGAAGCACCTCGACCGGGCCCGCACCCTGCTGCTGATCCCCGACCTGCTCACCCACTGGCTCACCGGCACCCTCGGCACCGAGGCCACCAACGCCTCCACCACCGGCCTGTACGACGCCCGCACCGGCACCTGGTCCACCCCGATCCTCGCCGCCCTCGGCCTCGATGCCGCCCTGCTGCCCCCGCTGCGCCGCCCCGGCGACCACGCCGGCACCGTCCTGCCGCACGTCGCCGCCGCCACCGGACTGCGCCCCGACACCCCCCTCGTCGCCGTCGCCTCCCACGACACCGCCTCCGCCGTCGCCGCCGTCCCCGCCACCACCGCCGACTTCGCCTACATCTCCTGCGGCACCTGGTCGCTGGCCGGGCTGGAACTCGACAAGCCGGTGCTCACCGACGCCTCCCGCGCCGCCAACTTCACCAACGAGCTCGGCACCGACAACACCGTCCGCTACCTGCGCAACGTCATGGGCCTGTGGCTGCTCAGCGAGAGCCAGCGCACCTGGCGCGCCCGCGGCCGGTGCCACCAGCTGCCCGAACTGCTCGAACGCGCCGCCGCCGCCCGCCCCTTCGCCGCACTCGTCAACCCCGACGCCCCCGAGTTCCTCGCCCCCGGCGACCTGCCCGCCCGCCTCGCCGAGCACTGCGCCCGCACCGGCCAGCACCTGCCGGCCGACGACCCGGGCGCTGTCGTCCGCTGCATCCTGGAGAGCCTCGCCCTCGCCCACCGCCACACCCTGCGCCAGGCCGCCGAACTGACCGGCAAGCCCATCCGCACCGTCCACCTCGTCGGCGGCGGCAGCCGCAACGAACTGCTCTGCCAGTTCACCGCCGACGCCACCGGCCTGCCCGTCGTCGCCGGCCCCACCGAGGCCACCGCCATCGGCAACATCCTCGTCCAGGCCCGCACCCACGGCCTGGTCGCCGACCGCCGCGCCATGCGCCGCCTGGTCGCCCGCACCCAGCACCTCGAGCGCTACGAACCCAGTGGCGACACGCGCGCCTGGGACTCCGCCGCCGCCCGCGTCGGCCTGAGCTGAACCGGCCGGAGAAGTACCGTCGTGAACTCGTCGCGCCGGGCCCCGCGGAAGCCGAACCAGCCGATCGCCAGACCCGCGGCCGAAACGGCGGCCAGCCCGCCGTAGAGCAGGGCCGGGTCGAACCGCAGCAGCGCCGGGGTGACCAGGGCGAACGCGGCGGCGAGGTAGCGGGCGGTGGCGATGACCGCGCCCTGGGCGGTGGCGCGCAGCAGGGTGGGGAAGGACTCCTGCGCCCAGGTCTTCATGATCCCCTCGAAGGCGAACGCGCCGCCGACCGCGTTGACCGCCATGGAGAGTGCGAGGGTGGCCAGGGAGAACCCGAACAGCGGCGGGATCAGGTAGCCGCCCGCCAGGCAGGCGGCACCGAACGCGAAGTAGCGCAGGCGGCGCGGTGTGCCGGCGATCCGCATGAACCACAGGCCGGCCGCGACGGTGACGGGCAGCACCAGCAGCGACAGTCGCGCGCTGACGTCGACCGGGAGGTGGGCGACGTTGGCCGCGACGTAGGCGCCGAACTGGCCGCTGGTGTTGGCGGCCAGGTTGGTCAGCGCGTAGAAGCCGAGCAGCGCGGCGAACGGGCGCAGGTACGGGCCGGCGAACAGGGCACGGGCCGAGGCCCCGGCAGAACGGGGCGACGCCCGTTCGCGTCGGGCGGCCAGCCAGGCCGGGGACTCCGGCAGGCGGAGCCGGGCCAGCAGCAGGACCAGTGCGACCGCGCCGACGTGCCCGTAGAGGACCTGGCCGCCGGTTCGGCCCCAGCCGCCGACGACGGTGGCGACCGTGCTGGCGGCCGCGGCGCCCACGCCCCACAGGACGTTGGAGAAGCCGATCAGCGCGGCCCGGTTCCGGTCGGTCGCGGACTCGGCGACCATCGCGAGCGCCACCGGCAGGTCGGCCCCGGAGCCCAGTCCGAGCACCAGGACGCCGAGCAGCAGCGGGGCGAAGCCGGTGGACAGGACCGTGAGTGCGCACCCGGCGACGACCATCGCCATGGTGGCGGCGAACACGCGGCGGCGGCCGAAGCGGTCGCCCAGGCGCCCGCCCAGCAGGGCGCCGGTGGCGATGGCGGCGGTCAGCGCGCCGGACAGTGCGCCGATGCGGCCGCCGGTCAGGTGCAGCGGCTCCTGGTAGAGGACCAGGGCGATGCCGGTGGAGACGATCGCCGCGGCGTCCACGTACGAGGCCATGCCCGCGACCACGCCCGTGCGCCAGGCGTGCGGGGGCTGAGCGGGAGCGCGGTGGTTCATGGGGGCTCCTGGAGGTTCACGCCGATCGGTCGGGCGCGTGGCGACCTGGGTCGAGCGGCGTCGACGTCACCGAAGCCCGGAGGGGTTCCGCCTCCATGGTGCGGGAGCGGGCTCCGGTCTCCGGGCGCCCGGCGGTGTGAGGTGCGCCGCTCCGCCCGGGGGTCAGCCGGCGTCGTCGACGCAGGCGATCTTCCGCAGCAGGTCGATCGCGACGGGCCGCTCGCCGTCCTGGAGGGAGGCCAGCAGCAGTTCGTTGACGTGTTCGGCGGGCGGGATGAGCTGCTGCAGCAGCCGCGCACCCTCGGCGGTGAGCTCCAGCAGGGTGCGGCGGCGGTCGGCGTCGTCACGGACCTGGCTGACGTAGCCCTGGTCGGTCAGGCGCCGGACGATGTTGTTGACGGTGGAGCGGTCCAGGGAGGTCGCGGACGCCACCGTGCGCTGGTCGTTGCCGGGCATGCGGGCGAGCGCGTTGAGGACGGCGAACTGCTGGGAGGTGACCTCGCGCGAGACGTGCGCGGCCCAGAGCGAGGTGTGGACCTGTTCCGCGCGGCGGATGAGGTGCCCGACGTAGTGGTCCAGTTCCAGTGAGCGTGTCAAGGTGCTGCCGTTTCCTTCGCCGAGGGGTGCCGCGGGCGCGCGTGGGTGCGACCGGTCGTCGAGTCTACGAGCGCGCGGCACCGCCCCGGCACGGCGCAGGGCCCGGATCAGTCGGCGGTGCGCACCCGGCGGCCGGGCCGCTCGGCGTACGGGGTGGCGCGGGTGCCGTCGACGCCGACCTCCAGGCGGCCGATCTTCTCGATGTCGACGGTGATCCGGTCGCCGTGCCGGATCGGGCCGACGCCGGCCGGGGTGCCGGTGGCGATCACGTCGCCGGGGTGCAGGGTCATCACGGAGCTGGTGTAGGCGATCAGCTCGGCGACGCCGAAGATCAGGTCCGCGGTGCTGGTGTGCTGCCGCTCCTCGCCCGCCACCGCGCAGCGCAGGTCGAGCGCGTCGGGGTCGGGGACCTCGTCGGCGGTGGTGATCCACGGGCCGAGGGGGGTGAAGGTGTCGTAGGACTTGCGGGTGGAGCGGTCCTCGGTGGAGCGGACGGTGATGTCCAGCAGGCAGCTGTAGCCGAAGACGTAGTCGAGGGCCTCGCCCGCGGGCACGTGGCTGGCGGTGCGGCCGATGACGACGGCGAGCTCGCCCTCCTGGTCGGTGCGCATGTCGCTGTAGGGCAGCAGGACGTCCCGGCCAGGGCCGATCACGGAGGAGTTGGCCTTGAGGAAGACGCCGAGCTCGGCGATGGAGGTCGGGTACTCCATCTCGGCCTTGTGGTCGAGGTAGTTGACCGGCGCGCCGACGATCTTCCCGGGACGGGGGAGCGGGGCTTCGAGCTCCGCGTCCGCCAGTGGGGTGCGCGGCAGGCCGGACAGGTCGGCGGGCAGGGTGCCGCCGAGCTCGATGTGGCGGTGCAGGGGCCCGGCCGGGCCGTACGGGCCCGGACCGGCGAGGAGTTCGGTGACGTCGACGAGGTGGTCGCCGTCGACCAGGCCGATCCGGTCCTGGCCGAAGAGTGCGAGACGCATGGGGAAGTCCTTGGGGAGGAGGGGATCAGGCGCCGGGGTCGCCCGGCTCGGTGCGGTACAGGCCCAGGGCGCGCATCACCGGCTCGTCGCTGTAGGAGAACAGCACCGCGTCCTGCGAGGTGGAGGCGTTGACGTGCCGGTAGGTCGCCCAGCCGGGGATCGCGATGGTGTCGTGCTCCGACCACTCCAGGCGGACGCCGTCGACGATCGTGGCGCCCTCGCCGCGGACCACGTTGACGATGGTCGAGGCGGTGTGGCGGCGGCCGGCGCCGTCGAAGCCGGGGCGCAGGCGGTGGATCCGGCAGCCGATGGTCGGCATGACCGGCCCGCCGGTGAACGGGTCGGTGTACTCCAGCGCGATGCCGTCCACCTCGCTGCCGGTGGCGTCGTCGGCGATGGCGTCGAGGGCGCGGGCCGTCTCCTGCCAGGGGTAGCGGGTGACGGGGGAGTTGCCGGTGCCGTCCGGGGCGAGCCAGGTGGGGGTGAGGCGGCCGTGCAGGAACTGGCGGCTGCCGAGGTCGGCGGTGCGGGTGAGCGGCTGGAGCCGCTGGTGGTACTGCTCGTAGAAACCGGCTTCGAGGGCGTTGACCAGCGGATAGTCGAGGGCGTCGAGCCAGATCATCGGCGCGTCGCCCCGGTGGGTGTGGTCGTGCCAGTGCCAGCCGGGGGTGAGCAGCAGGTCGCCGGGCGCCATCCGTACCGGCTCGCCGTTGACGGTGGTGTACGCGCCCTCGCCCTCCAGGACGAAGCGGAAGGCGTTGGAGGTGTGCCGGTGGGCCTGGGCGGTCTCGCCGGGCAGGATGACCTGCAGGCCCGCGTACAGGGTGGTGACGGTGGCGGGCGGGTCGGTGAGGCCGGGGTTGACCAGCATCAGCACGCGCCGCTCGGCCTCGTGCAGGGACAGCGTCTTGGAGAAGTGCAGCAGGTGCGGACGCAGGTCCTGCCAGCTCCAGCGGAACGGCACGGCCCGGCTGCGGGGCTGGGCCGGGAAGAGGTTGCCGTAGAAGCGCCACAGCGGGGCGGCGCCGAGGCCGTCCAGGGCCGCGTAGGCGTCGTCGGTCATGCGGGAACTCCGATCGGAGCAGCGGCCGCGGTCGCGGGTGCGGCGACGGTGTCGGAGGCGGGCGTCCACACCCAGGCGAGGTCGTCGAAGTCCGCGGGGGAGCGGTGGGCCAGGGCGAGATTGCGCATCGTGGCGCCCATGCCCTCCAGGTGGCAGAGGTCGCCGAACAGGTGCGCGCTGGTCTGGATCCGCCCGGCCCGCTCGGTGCGCCGCGCGGCGTAGGCGGTGAACGCCTCGGCCGCGTCGGGCCGTTCGCGCAGCGCCCGGCCGAGCGCGGTGGCGTCCTCCAGCGCCTGGCAGGCGCCCTGGGCGAGGTACTGCAGCATCGGGTGCGCCGCGTCGCCGAGCAGGGCGATCCGGCCGTAGGCCCACTGCTTCAGCGGCGGGCGGTCGTACAGCGGCCAGCGGCGGTCGCGGGCGACCAGCGGCAGCGCGTCGCGGACGGCCTCGCAGGCGCCGGCGAAGCGCTGCTCCAGCTCGGCCTCGGTGCCCCAGTCGTCGGAGTCGGGGGTGTAGCCGTCGCTGCGGAACACGGCGACCTGGTTGTACAGCTCGCCGCGCCGCACCGGGTACTGGACCAGGTGCATGGCGGGCCCGGCCCAGACCATGACGGCCTCGTCGGCCGCCGCCCGCGACATCCGGCCGGTCATCCGCCCGGTGGGGATCGCGCCGCGGAAGGCGACGTAGCGCGAGCAGACCGGGTCGCCCTCGCCGGTCAGCGCGCGGCGCAGCCGGGAGTGCAGGCCGTCGGCGGCGACCACCGCGTCGGCGAGCAGCACCTCGTCCTGCTCCTCGAAGGACAGCCGTACGTGGTCGCTGTCCTGCTCGGCGCGGGTGACGGTGAGGCCGGTGCGCAGGGTGATCAGCGGTTCGGCCCGGCAGGCGGCGAGCAGGGCTGCGTGCAGGTCGGTGCGGTGGGTGACCAGGTAGGGGTGGGCGAACCGCTCGGTGTAGGCGCTGCTGCGCAGGTCGAGCGAGGTCACCTCGGTGCCGGAGACGGCGTCCATCATGACCAGCCGGGGCGGCATGACGGCGTTGCGCTGCACGTCGGCCAGGACGCCGAGTTCGTCCAGGGCGAGCGAGGCGTTGGGCGCCAGCTGCAGGCCGGCGCCGATCTCGCCGAACTGCGCGGCGCGCTCGACCAGCGTGACGGTGCGGCCCGCGCGGGCGGCGGCGAGCGCCGCGGCGAGACCGCCGATCCCGCCGCCGACGACGGCGAGCGGACGCGGGGATGACGAGGGCACGTGGCCTCCTCGAGATATGATCAGTACATCAATCATTGATGGGCAGACGATATGCGGCGGAGTCCGCCCCGTCAACGGTCCGGTCAGCAGAACGTTCTACGAGTCTCCGAGTCGCTCAACTGGTTGACCGGCCGGACGGGCGCGTCTAGATTGCCGCCAGCTGTAGAACGATGCACATCGCAGACCTCGCCCGGGGCGGTCCGGCCCACCGCCGCGCCCCGCGCACCCCCACCGTCGGTGCGCGTGCCCCCACCTGCCGCGCCCGGCCTGTCGCCACCTTCCCCCGGAGAGCCGCATGAGACGCCGCGCGTTCCTCACCACCGCCGTCCTGTCCGCCCTGGCCACCACCGTCCCCCCGCTGGCCGCGGCACCCGCCGCCCGCGCCGCCACGGCCGGCGGCACCCCGCGGACCCGAGCCGACCAACTCCTCGCCACGATGACGCCAGCCCAGAAGGAAGCACTGATCCGGTGCGACTTCGGCGCGCTCGCGGGCCTGGGCATCCCGGCCCTGTCCATCGCCGACGCCTCGGCGGGCCTGCGCGGCGAGAGCGGCGTGACGGCCTTCCCCGTCCCGATCGCCCAGGCCGCCACCTTCGACGCCGACCGCACGGGCGCGCTCGGCGCCGCCATCGGCGTGGAAGGCCGCGCCAAGGGCTACAACAACCTGCTCGCCCCCACTGTCGACATCGCCCGGCACTGGCACTCCGGCCGCCAGGCCGAAGGCATGGGCGAAGACCCGTACCTCACCGGCACCCTCGCCACGACCTTCACCGCCTCGATGCAGCAGCAGGGCGTCGTCGCCACCGTCAAGCACTTCGCCGCCTACACCCAGGAGGACAACCGGAGCGCGGTGAACGTCACCGTCTCCGACCGCGCCCTCCACGAGGTCTACCAGGCCCCGTTCCGCCGCATCATCGCAACCACCCCGCTGACCTCCGTGATGATGGCCTACCCCAAGGTCAACGGCACCTTCGCCGTCCAGAGCCAGGCCCTGTTCGACGACCTGAAGAACACCATCGGCCTGCAGGGTTACACCGTCCCCGACTTCTGGGCCGGCGACGACCAGGTCGCCGCCGTCCGAGCCGGGATGGACCTCGTCGGACTCGGCCCCGGCGGCGTCCAGGCCCCGGCCGGCAGCATCACCTCCGGCGTCAGCTCCGCCCGCCTCGACGACGCCGCCCGCCGCGTCCTGGCCACCATGATCGGCGCCGGACTGTTCGACAACCCGCTCCCGGCCCCCGCCGCGAACGTCAGCACTCAGGCCCACCAGGACCTCGCCCACGACCTCGCCGTCCACGGCACCGTCCTGCTGCAGAACAAGAACGGCGCGCTGCCCCTGGCCCGGCCCGCCCGCATCGCCGTCATCGGCCCGGCCGGCACCGACACCATCACCGGCGTCTCCGGCTCCAGCTACGTCGACCCCGGCACCTGGACCACCCCGCTACAGGCCATCCGCGACCGGGCCGGCAGCGCCACCACCGTCACCTTCACCCAGGGCAGCACCGGCGACGTCCCGCTCGCCGCCGTCCCCGCCACCGCGCTGAAGACCGCCGCGGGCGCCACCGGACTGACCGTCAGCTACTACGCCGGCCCGCAGCCCACCGGCACCCCCCTCGCCACCCAGGCCGTCTCCACCATCGACTTCACCCAGGCCCCGCTCAGCAGCCTGCCCCCGATCTGGTCCGCCCGCTGGACCGGCAGGCTCACCCCCACCAGCACCGGCCTGCACCGCTTCTCGCTGCTGCCCTCCGGCACCGCGAGCCTCGCCCTCGGCGGGAGCACCGTCGTCTCCGGCATCCGCCACATGGCCCGCTTCTTCCTCGGCCCCTTCGACTACCCCCTCCAGGGCACCGCCACCCTCACCGCCGGAACCCCCGTCGACGTCGAAGTCACCTACACCAACGCCGGCGCCCAGTACGGCACCTGCGGCCTCACCCTCGGCTGGCAGCCCGACTCCCTCATCCCCGCCGCGGTCGCCGCCGCACGCGCCGCCGACACCGCCGTCGTCTTCGCCAACCGCACGGCCGGCGAGGACATGGACCACACCTCGCTCGACCTCCCCGGCGACCAGAACCAGCTCATCGCCGCCGTCGCCGCCGCCAACCCCCGCACCGTCGTCGTCCTCAACACCGACGGCCCCGTCGCGATGCCCTGGCTGAACTCCGTCAGCGGCGTCGTCCAAGCCTGGTACGGCGGCCGCGCCGCCGGCACCGCGCTCGCCGCCGTCCTGTTCGGCGACAGCGACCCCGCCGGGCGCCTGCCCGTCACCTTCCCCACCACCGCCACCCAGGGCGCCGGCGCCACCCCCGCGACCTACCCCGGCGACGGCACCACCGTCGCCTACAGCGAGGACACCGCCGTCGGCTACCGCCACTACGACCGCTACGGCCAGAACCCCCTCTTCCCCTTCGGCCACGGCCTGTCGTACACCACCTTCGCCGTCGGCGACCTCACCCTCGCCTGGGACGCCTCCGCCAAGACGCTCACCGCCACCGCCAAGGTCACCAATTCCGGCACCCGCACCGGCTGGAGCGTCGTCCAGCTCTACGCCGCCCTGCCCGCCGCCGCCAACGCCGAACCCCGCCGCCTGGTCGGTTTCCGCAAGGTCCAGCTCGCCAAGGGCGCCGGCACCCGGGTCACCTTCACCGTCACCGCCCAGGACCTCTCCACCTGGAACTCCGGCGTCTGGTGCCTCACCCCGGGCCTGTACACCCTCTCCGCCGGCCGGTCCTCCCGCGACCTGCCCGTCCAGCGCACCATCACCCTCGGCTGACCCGGGGCGCCGACGGGGCCGGAGCGGCTCGGAACGCCACTGCCCCGAGTTTGAATATGTTGACATAGGTATGTAGGCGTACCTATGCTGCCGTGGTGCCCACTCCCAGCGCTCGCAGCGAGCAGACCGACTCCACCGCCGAGGCGCTGGTGTCGGTCCTGCCCGTGCTGAACCGGGTTCTGGAGCGGCAGGTCGCGCTGGACTTCCCGCACCCCGGGCTGCCCGAGGGGCAGCTCGCCCTGCTGCGGCTGGTCGAGGAGCGCGCGGGCGTCACGGTCCGCGAGGCCGCCGAGGTGCTGCTGATGAAGCCGAACAACGTCAGCGCCCTCGTCACGCAGCTCACCGAGCAGGGCCTGCTGGAGCGCCGGCAGGACGCCGGTGACAAGCGCGTCGCGCACCTGCACCCCACGCCGCTGGCCGCCTCGCGGCTGGCCGAGGCCCGGGCGATCAAGACCGCCCACCTGACGCGGCTGCTGGCCACGCTCACCGACGGGGAGCAGGACGCCCTCGGCTCGGCACTCGGCGCCCTGAACTCGCTCGTCCGGCACCTCCACTCCGCCGGCTGACCGTCCGGCACCGCCCGCTCCACCCGCCGACCAGGCGCATTCGGGCAGGTCCGACGGCGCTCCGGCGCGCGTCCGTGCCGTGACCGCGGCCCGGCGCGACGTCTCCGTCAACTCCCTTTCAGACAAGGCACCTTCATGCCCTCCTCCACCCCGGTGGACCGCACCGCCCTGCCCGCACCGGCCGAACCGCCCAGTGGATCCGGCGGGCGGCGCGCCAACCCGTGGCTGACGCTGATCGCCGTCGCGATCGGCCTGTTCATGGTCAACCTCGACGGGTCGGTGGTCTCGATCGCCAACCCGGAGATCGGCCGCGACCTGCACGCCTCCACCTCCGACCTGCAGTGGGTTACCAACGCCTACCTGCTGGCGATGGCCGCCGCGCTGATCCTCGGCGGCAAGCTCGGTGACCGCTTCGGCCGCCGCACCGTCTACCTGGTCGGCGTCGCCGGGTTCGTCCTCTCCTCGGTGATGATCGGCCTGATCGGCTCCGTGGCCGGCGTCATCGCCTTCCGGGCCCTGCAGGGCCTGTTCGGCGCGCTGCTGATCCCCAACACCCTTGGCCTGCTGCGTGCGGTCTTCCCGCCCCGGCAGTTCGGTACCGCCGTCGGCCTGTGGGCGATGGTCGCCTCCTGCTCGACCGCGCTCGGCCCGATCGTCGGCGGCCTGCTGGTCGAGCACGTCAGCTGGGAGTCCGTCTTCTACATCAACGTGCCGATCGGCATCGGCGCGCTGGTCTTCAGCCTGCTCGTCCTGCCGCAGAGCAAGGACTCCACCGGGCAGCACCGCTTCGACCTGGTCGGCGTCGCCGTGCTGGCCCTCGGGCTGGTCGCCCTGGTCTTCGGCGTGATCAAGGGCGAGAGCTGGGGCTGGAGTTCGCCCGGCACCCTGGGCACGCTGGCGGGCGGCCTGCTACTGCTGGCGCTCTTCGCCCGGCACGAGATGCGGATCGCCCACCCGCTGCTGCCGATGCGGCTGTTCCGCAGCCCGGCCCTGACCATCGGCACGGTCGTCACCGCGATCAACTTCTTCGTCCTGCTCGGTGTCATCTTCTTCCTGATGCTCTACCTGCAGAACGTCCGCGGCCTCGGCCCCGTCGAGGTCGGCGTGCGCACCCTGCCGATGAGCCTGGCCTCCGTCGTCGCCGCGCCCCTCGGCGCCGCCCTGACCGGACGCTTCGGCGCCCGCCTGACCATGCCCGCGGGCATGCTGCTGGAGGCCGTCGCCGCGCTGTGGATGAGCACCTGGGACAGCCACTCCGCCTACGGGGCGATGTGGCCGCCGTTCGTCCTGATCGGCCTCGGCGTCGGCATGGTGATGTCCGCCTCCTCCGACGCCATCGTCGCCAACGCCCCCGTCCGCGACGGCGGCGTGGCCAGCGGCCTGCAGGCCACCGCCCTGCAGATCGGCGGCGCGCTGGGCACCTCCGTCCTGGTCTCGCTGGTCAGCGGCCGGGTCGGCGCCACCCTGCTGCGGGAGTTGACCGGCGCGGGCGTGCCGGAACCCGCCGCCCAGGGCTTCGCGGCCGCCAAGGACGCCGTCGCGATGGGCGTCGCCCCCGTCGACGCCACCGTGCCCGCCCAGTTGAGGGCCGCCGTGGTCGAAGGCAGCGGCGACGCCTTCATGAACGGCGTCCACGCCGCTGTCCTGGTCACCGCCGTCCTGTGCGTCATCGGCGCCCTCCTCGCCGCCGCCGGACTGCGCCACGGCACCCGCAAGCCGACCGCCGCCGCCCACGCCTGAGCGGCTGATGCGGAGGTGCCCGGCCGGTGGGTTCCGGCCG
>NZ_JBHUWH010000238.1:0-11726 GCF_042670125.1 Kitasatospora sp. NPDC057198
CTCCTACACCGTGAAGGTCGAGACGAACAAGACCGTCGGCAGTTCGGTGATCGCCAGTACCAAGACGACGAAGGCCACGGCGACCGCGCGCGCCGTGATCGAGCCGCGTTGCCGCATCGAAGAGGACACACGTCCCACGCCGAGCCCGTCGGCGGACGACGATGACGGCGACACGGATGAGGCCGAGGAGCAGGACCAGCAGCAGGGGAACCACGACGACCTCCAGGGACTCGACTGTCACGGCCCCTGCTGCCCCGGGCCGCGCCGGATATTCGGAGGAATCTTCCGGCCGACCCGGGGCATCCGACCGCCCGCCCGCCCGCGCACGGAGCGTCCCCGGAGCGCTCCCGGAGCGCCCCCCGGGGGGGCGCTTCGACCCGGTGCGACGGGGCAACCGGACGGTACCCACAGGCCCGCGAGCGGAACGGACCGACGAGACCATGAAGATGCCACCGGGACTGCGCGTCGTCACCACCGGCGCCGCCGACGGGATCCGCCGGCGGCTGCTGGTGCCCCCCGACGCCGCCCCGACCGCGCCCGAGGCCGACCCCCCGCCGTCCGCGGCGCCCGGCCGACACCCCGCCCCGACCCGGCGTCCCGGGTTCTCCACCGGCCTGCGGCTGGCGCTCGGCGCGCTCACCGGCTGGTTCCTCTTCCGCCAACTGCTGCGCCTGGAGGAGTTCCTGACCCTGCTGCTGCTCTCCGTCTTCGTCGCGGTGAGCCTGGAACCGGTCGTCGCCGCGCTGTGCCGGCGCCGGCTGCGGCGCGGCTGGGCGGTGGCCGCCGTGCTCGGCGTCTTCCTGCTGCTGGCCGCGGGCTTCCTGCTGCTGGTCGTCCCCCCGGTCGGCCAGGAGGCCGGCGTGCTGGCCCGGCGCGTCCCGCTCTGGCTGGACCAGGTGCACGACCACCACTCGGCGCTCGGCCGGATCGAGGACCGCTTCCACCTCGCCGAACAGGCCAAGAACGCCCTCGGCGGCAGCGGCGGCCCCGGTCTGATGGGCGGGGTGCTGGGCGCCGGACGCCTGCTGCTGGACACCGTCACCTCGATCACCGTGGTCGTCACCGTGACCCTGTACCTGATGGCCGGGATGCCCGACATCAAGGAGTTCTGCTACCGCTTCGTGAAGGGCAGCCACCGCGGCCGGGCCCGCGAGCTCACCGAGGAGATCCTCGCCCGCACCGGGCGCTACATGCTGGGCAACCTGGTCACCTCCGCGATCGCGGGCCTGGCCACCGCGGTGTGGTGCGCCGCCGTCGGCGTGCCCTACGCCGCCGCCCTCGGCGTGTTCGTGGCCCTGATGGACCTGGTGCCGATCGTCGGCTCCACCATCGGCGGCATCGTCGTCAGCCTGGTCGCCCTCGCGGTCTCCTGGCCGGTGGCCCTGGCCACGGCCGGCTTCTACATCGGCTTCCGGCTGCTGGAGGACTACCTGATCATGCCGCGGACGATGAAGTTCGCCGTCGACGTCCACCCCTTCGTCACCGTCGTGGCCGTCCTGGTCGGCGGCGCGCTGCTGGGCATCGTCGGCGCCCTGGTCGCCGTCCCGGCCGCGGTCGCCCTCGGCCTGCTGCTGGACGAGTTCGTCTTCCCCCACCTCGACCACCGCTGACCGACCCGGCCCGGCGGCGGGCGCCGGCGGCGGGTGCCCGGCCGGATCCGAAGAGGGAGGATCAGGCGCGGCCGGGGTGGCGGAAGGCGTTGCGGTAGGCGGCCGGGGTCATGCCGAGGTGGCGGCCCAGGTGCTGGCGGAGGGACTCGCCGGAGCCGAGGCCACTGCGGTCGGCGACCTGGTCGACGGTGAGGTCGGTGGTCTCCAGGAGTTCGCGGGCCCGCAGCAGGCGCTGCTGGAGCAGCCACTGGAAGGGTGTGCTGCCGGTCTCGGCGGCGAAGCGCCGGGTCAGGGTCCGCACGCTGGTGCGGGCCCGGGCGGCGAGCTCGGCGAGGGAGATCGGCCGGTCGAGGTGCTGCAGGGCCCAGACGCGGGCGGCGTCGAGCGGGGAGTCGGTGCGGGCGGGCAGCGGGGTGCTGACGAACTGGGCCTGGCCGCCCTGGCGGACGGGGGTGACGACGGCGGCGCGGGCGGCCGCGTTGGCGACGGCCGCGCCGTGGTCGGAGGCGATCAGGTGCAGGCACAGGTCGAGGCCGGCGGCGGAGCCCGCGCCGGTGACCACCGGGCCGTCCACGGCGAACAGCCGGTCGGCGTCCACCCGGACGGCGGGGAAGGCGCGTTGCAGTTCGTCGGCGAGGCCCCAGTGGGTGGTGGCGGTGCGGCCGTCGAGCAGTCCGGCCTGGGCGAGGACGAAGGCGCCGGTGCAGATCGAGGCGATCCGCTTGCCCGCGGCGGCGGCCTGCCGCAGGGCGTCGAGGGCGGCCGGGTCGGCGTCGTGGCGGCTGGCGGTGGAGGGGACGACCACGGTGTCCGCGGCGGCGACGGCCTCCAGGCCGTGCCGGACGACGACGTCGATGCCGCCGTGTCCGGGCAGCACCCCGGGCACGGGCGTGCAGACCGTGACGGTGTAGCACGGGCGCCCGTCCGAGACCGCGGCGTCGAACAGCACCGAGGGCATGGACAGGTCGAAGGGCTTGACGGGCGGGACGGCCAGGACGGCGACGCGGTGCATGGCTGGATCCTTGGACTCCGTGGCTATCGGGCCACTGACCCTACCCCCGTTCCGCACGGCAGAGTTGGCCGGGCGGAGGGCCCCCGCGACCACGATCCCCACCCGAGCAAGGAGGCACCACCATGGCCGGAGCAGTCGTCATCGGAGCGGGCGCGACCGGGGCCGCGACCGCCAGGCAGCTCGCCGAACGCGGCGAGCAGGTCCGCCTGGTGACCCGCGGGGGCGGCGGGCCGGAGCACCCGGGCATCGAGCGGATCGCCCTGGACGCGGGCCGCACCGGGGAGTTGGCCGAGGTGCTGGCCGGGGCGGACACCGTCTTCAACGCCGCCATGACCGCGTACCACACCTGGCCGCAGACCATGCCGCCGCTGTTCGACTCGATCCTCGCGGCGACCGAGCGGGCCGGGGCCGACTACGTGATGCTCGGCAACCTGTACGGCTACGGGCCGACCGCGGGCCCGGTGACCGAGCGGACCCCGCTGCTGGCCCGCACCCGCAAGGGGCGGGTGCGCGCCGAGCTGTGGCGGCGGGCCGAGCGGGCGCACGCCGAGGGGCGGCTGCGGGTCACCGAGGTGCGGGCCGGGCAGTACCTGGGCGCGGGCGCGTTCTCGCCGTTCGCGCTGCTGGTGGCGCCCCGGGTCCTGGACGGCGAACTTGCCCTGGTGCACGGCAACCCCGACGCGGCGCACTCCTTCTCGTACACCGAGGACGTCGCCGCGGCGCTGGTCGCGGTCGCCCGCGACGACCGGGCCTGGGGGCGGGCCTGGCACGCCCCGGTGATCACCACCACGGTGCGGGCCGCCGCGACCGAACTGGCCGCGCTGCACGGGGCGCCCGAACCGCGCCTGGAGCAGCTCACCGAACGGGAGCTGGCGCTGCTGGCGTTCGGCGACCCGCTGTGGCGGGAGTTCGCGGAGATGGGCTACATGGCGGAGCGGCCGTTCGTGGTGGACGACGGCGAGCTGCGCGCGGCCTTCGGGCTGGAGGCCGCGCCGCTGCGCACGGCACTGGCGGGCTGAGGCTCAGCGGCCCGCCCCGGCCGCCAGCAGTTCGGTGCCGCCCGCCTCCTGCGCCGCCGTCAGCCCGGCCATCCGGGCGGCGTCGGCGGGGGCCGCCGGGGTGAACAGGACGACCAGCGCGGACGGGTCGTCGACCGGGTGGAAGGAGCTGAGGGTGAGGCGGACGGGGTCGAGGCCGGGCGGGGTGGCCCGGACGGTGCGGGCGGTGAGTTCGGCCACCGAGTGGCAGCCCCACCAGTGCCGCAGTTCGGGGGCGTCGCTCTCCAGGCGGCGGTAGAGCTCGTCGGTGCGCGGGTCGGCGAGGGCGGGGCCGGCCTGGGCGCGGAAGTGCTGGAAGACGTTCATCGCCAGCGGCTCCCAGTCGGGCAGGACCTCGCGCAGCCGGTGGTCGACGGCCAGCAGCCACATCAGGTTGCGGCGGTCGGCGGGGACGCGCTCGGGGGAGCCCCACAGCGCGCTCCAGGCGGCGTTCCAGGCCAGCAGGTCGAAGTGCCGGTCGAGCAGGGCGGCGGGGCTGGCGGGCCAGGAGTCGAGGACGGGGCGGACGGCGGCGGCCAGCCGTCCGGCGGCGCTGCGGTCGGTGTCGGCGGGAACGGGCTCGTGGTAGCCGGCCAGCCGCATCGCGTGCCGCAGGCCCGCCGGCTCCAGCCGCAGGGCGCGCGCCACCGCCTCCAGGACCTGCCGGGAGGCGGTGACGCGGCCCTGTTCGAGCCAGGTGTACCAGGCGAGGCCGACGCCGGACAGTGAGGCGACCTCCTCGCGGCGCAGCCCGGGGGTGCGCCGCCGGGCGGTGGCGGTGAGTCCGACGTCGGCGGGCTGGAGGAGTTCGCGGTGGGCGCGCAGGAACGCGCCGAGTTCCTGGCCGGTGGCGGGGGTGGACACGGTGCTCGCTCCTCGTCGCGGGTGGTTCGCTCGGTACGCCAGTTCCAGGTTAGGCCGGGAGCGGGCCGGTTCCGGATCCTGCAACAAACTCCTCACGTTGCGCCAACTCCCAGAGCCGAACGGGCATCTGGCTGACGTGCCCCAGTTCGCCCTGCCGGCGCCAGGCGGCGGCGCCGACGGCCCGGTAGAAGTCGGCGCGGCGCTCCGCGGGGAGGACCTGCGCGTAGTAGTCGCCGAAGGTAGCGGCGTGGAAGTGCTCGTACTGCTCGGCGGAGTCGACGGTGACCACCGCGTCCCGTTCGGCGTGCCCGGCGACGGCCAGGTGCGGGGCGAGGACGCCGAGCAGCTCGTCGACGGTGCGGGTGCGGGTGGCGATCGGCAGCACGCCGTGCGCGGCGAGCAGCGCGGGCACCCGCGCGGCGGGGGTGCCGAGCGCGTCGAGCGCCTCGCGCACCAACTCGTCCTCGCCGCCCAGGCCGTGGGCGTCGCGGGCCGGGTGGTAGGTGGTGAGCAGGAAGCGCCCGCCGGGGGCGAGGTGGGCGGCGACCCAGGCGAAGACCCGGTCCTCGTCGGGGTACAGCCAGTGCAGCACCGAGGTCTGGGTGATCACCTGGGCGCGGTGCGGCAGCGGTTCGGGCGCGGTCAGGTCGGCCCGGTGCAGTTCGGCGCGCGCCCCGTACCGGGCCAGGCGGTGGCCCGCCTCGGCGATCCGGTGCTCGGAGCGCTCCAGGCCGACGGCCAGCCGCAGCGAGGGGAAGCGCTCCAGGGCGCTCTCCAGCAACTGGCCGATGCCGCTGCCGAGGTCGACCAGCACCTCGGGGCTGCCGGTGACCCGGTCCAGCACCCAGTCGCGGTCCCGGACCTGGCGCAGGCGGCTGGCGTCGGCGTACCCGGCGAGGGTGCGGGCCTGGATCTCGACGGCGGACGGGCTCACGCGCGGGCCTCCTGGTCATCGGTGCCGGTGGTGTCAGGGGTGTCAGGGGTGTCAGGGGTGTCGAGCAGGGCGAGCAGCCGGGCTCGGGCCTCGGACTGGTCGTGGCGGTGGTAGACGGTGATCCGGTTGCGGGCCAGGTCGCCGCGGTGGACGTACTCGTAGAGGTCCTGGCGCTGGCCGAAGCCGTCGCCGGTCAGCTCCCAGGCGAGCCGGAACAGCCGGGACTTGCGCTCCACGCCGGTGCCGCGGCCGCGCATGTAGCGTTCCAGGTGCGGGCGCAGCCTCGGGTGGGCGAGGTCGCCGGGGGAGGGCTGCATCAGCAGGCCGGAGGCGCCGATCCGGCGGACGATCTCGACCGCGTCGCCCGCCACCTCGGCCGACCAGACCCGGGAGGCGAAGGTGTCGCCGGGCGCGAACAGGCCGGAGTCGGTGGGCGCGCCGCGGTTCTCGGCGGCGTCCAGGAAGTAGCCGGTCAGTTCGGCGTACCCGGCGAGCCGGCCCAGGTCCTCCTGGACGTTGCGGAACCCGTCGACGCCGATCGCCTCGGCCAGCAGCGTCGCGGTGGCCAGCAGGGTGCGCAGCCGCTCCCGGTAGCGGACGTGGCCGACGTACGCGCTCCAGGCGTTGATCCGGCCCAGGCCCTCGCGGGCCAGCGCGGCGTCGCGCAGCAGGAACACCCGCTCCCACGGCACCAGGACGTCGTCGAAGAACAGCATCGCGTCCTGCTCGTCGTACCGGGCGCCGACCGGGTGCCGGTGGCCCCAGGGGGCGGCGCCGAGCGGCTCGCGGGCCAGCGTGATCAGGCCCGGGGCGTTCAGCGGCAGTGCGAACCAGACCACGAACTTCTCGGCCCGGTCGTCGGTGAACGACGCCGACAGGTACACCAGCACCTCGTGGGCCAGCGGTGCCAGCGTGGTCAACTGCTTGGCGCCGCGCACCACGATGCCGCGCCCGTTCTCCTCCAGCACCCGCAGCGCCAGGTCCGGGTCGTCCAGCGGGCTCGCCGAGCGGTCGATCTGCGGGTCGCCCAGCGCGTGCGACAGCACCAGGTCGTTCTGCGCGCAATGCCGGTACCAGGCTTCGGCGTTGGCGCCGAAGCGCGGGTCGGCGGCGGCCAGCCGGTGCCGGAAGTCGTGCACGCCCACCGCGATCGAGGCCATGAACGCCGGCGAGCGGCCCTGCTGGCCGAGCGCCTGTGCGTGCCAGAACTCGGCGCTGCGCCGCTGGACGCGCAACTCCTCCAGGGTGGTGGGCGGTTGGTAGGCGCGGGCCAGCCGCAGGCCGCTGTCCGGGTCCTTCCAGGTCAGCAGCTCGCGGTGCTCGGGCTCGTGCTGGAGGTCCAGCAGCCGGGCCAACTCGTCGGCGGCGGGCCGGAACGCCGGGTGCGAGGCCGGATCGGCGACGCGCTGCCCGTCCAGGTACAGCTCGCGGCCGTCGTCGAGTTCGGCCCGGTAGCGGTCACCGGTGAGCAGGCCGCGCGGGGCCGGGGACAGCAGGGTCATGCGCCGACTCCTCTGGTGGGGACGGAAGTTGGATTGCCGGACGGGATCTCCGGGCCGAGCAGCCGGTAGCGGGCGGCGTGGTGCAGCAGCGGGCGGCCGCCGTCCGCGCCGACCGCCGTCACCCGGCCGACCAGCAACACGTGGTCACCGACCGGCAGTTCGGCGTGCAGCTCGGCCGCGAACCAGGCCGCCGCCCCGGCCGGAACGGGCCCGCCGGCGGGGTCGGGGCGCACCGGCAGCTCGGCGAACCCGCCGGCCGCCCGGCCCGCGCCCGGGGTCGCGAAGCGCCGGGCCAACGCCCCCTGACGGTCCGTCAGAACGCTGACGGCGAACCGTCCGGAGCCGCGCACGGCCGCCACCAGCGGGCTGCGCGGGGAGAGCGCGACACCGACCAGCGGCGGGTCGAGCGAGAGGGTGGTGAACGAGGAGACCGTCTTGGCGTGCTCCTCGCCGCCCCACCGCGCGGTCAGCACCGCCACCCCGGTCGGCCAGTGCCGGGCGGCGGCCCGCAGCGCGTCCGGCGCCACGGCGGTGCGCGTCGGCGCGCTCACCGCAGCGCCACCCGGTAGGCGCGCAGCCACTCGTCGACCTGTACCAGGTGGTCCAGGCCGCCGACCGGGTTGGGCGCGGTGCGCGGGCCCGGCAGCGGGCGGCCCTCGGCCAGGTGGGCGCGCACCAGCTCCCGGTCGACCAGCTCGAAGACCGGGGCGGCCGGGTCGGCGAGCAGCTCGCGGGCCCGTGCGGTGAGCACCTCGGTGTAGCGGACGGCGGGCGTCGACGGGTAGCCGGACTTCGGGCGGTCGGCGACCTGCGGCGGCAGCAGGTCGCGCACCGCGTCGCGCAGCAGGCCCTTGGCGCGGCCGCCGGGCGACTTCAGCGCCCACGGCACGTTCCACAGGTACTCCACCAGGCGGTGGTCGCAGAACGGCACCCGCACCTCCAGGCCGACCGACATCGACACCCGGTCGACCCGGTCCAGCAGCGGCGGCAGCCAGCGGGTCAGCGCCAGGTGGAAGGTCTCCCGGACCTTCGCCTCCGCCGCGCCCTCCCCGTCCAGCCGGGGCACCGAGGCCAGCGAGGCCCGGTGGGCGGCCGCGGTGTACTCGGCGGGCCGGACCTCGGCGCGCACCTCCGGGCGCAGCAGCGCGGCCGGGGTGGTGCGCCCGTGCAGCCAGGGGAAGGTGCCGGAGGCGAGCGCCGGGGCGTCGTGGAAGTAGGGGTAGCCGCCGAAGACCTCGTCGGCGGCCTCGCCGGACAGTGCGACGGTGGAGCGGCGGCGCACCTCGCGGAACAGCAGGTGCAGCGAGGCGTCCATCTCGCCCCAGCCGGGCCGGTCGCGGGCCCGCAGCACCGCGTCGCGGGCCTCCAGCAGGTCGTCGTCGGGGATCAGCACGCTGGTGTGCACGGTGCCGATGTGCTCGGCGGCGGCCCGCACGAACGGGGCGTCCTGGCCGGTGCGCCAGGCGTCCGGGGCGCGGTCGGCGCTGCCGGGGAAGTCCACCGAGAAACTGGTGATCTTGCCCTGGCCGCGGCGTTCCCGGGCGGCGGCGGCCAGTGCGGTGATCGCCGAGGAGTCGACGCCGCCGGACAGCAGGGTGCACAGCGGGACGTCGCTGACCAGCTGGCGCTCCACCGCGTCGGCCAGCAGCGCCCGCACGTGCGCCCGGGTGGTCGGCTCGTCGTCGGTGTGCGGCGCCGACTCCAGCTGCCAGTACCGCAGTTCGCGCACCGCGTGCCGGGTGGCGAGCACCAGGTGGCCGGGGCGCACCTCGTGCAGGCCGCGGAACAGGCCGTGGCCGGCGCTGGGCGCGGCGGGCAGCGCGAACAGCTCGGCGACCCCCTCGGCGTCCAACTCGGCGGGCAGCAGGGGGTTCGCCAGCACGGCCTTCGGCTCGGAGCCGAACAGTACCCCGCTGGCGTGCCGGTGCCAGTACAGCGGCTTGATGCCCAAGTGGTCGCGCACCAGCAGGAGTTCCTCCCGCCGGACGTCCCACAGCGCGTACCCGAAGATCCCGTTGAACCGGGCCGGCGCCCGGTGCCCCCACTGCAGGTGGGCGCGGAGCACCACCTCGGTGTCCGAGCGGGTCCGGAACACGTGCCCGTGCGCCTCCAACTCGGCACGCAGCTCACGGGAGTTGTACAGCTCGCCGTTGTACGCCAGCACCGCGCGGGCGGCGGGATCGGTGTCCGCGAACGGCTGCACGCCGCCGTCCGGGTCGATCACCGCCAGCCGGGTGTGGCCGAGCGCCGCGTGCCGCGACAGCCACACGCCGTCGGCGTCCGGGCCCCGGCAGGCGAGCGTCCCGGTCATCCGGCGGACCGCGGCGGCGCGCAGCCGCAGGTCGTCCGCCCAGTCCAGCCATCCGGTCACTCCGCACATCAGACCGCCCCCGTTCCCTCGTCGGTGCCCTCGGACCCGGCGCTCGCCTCCCAGTGGCAGCCGTGGCCGGCCGGCCCGGAGTGCAGCCGGTGCGCCGGGCGGAAGCCCTTGGCGCGGATGTTCGCCGACAGCGCGTGCGTGCAGTACGTGCACGGCGAGGCCAGCGTGATCGTCACGCCGCTGCGCCGGGCCTGCTCCCGGTAGTCCCAGATCGCACAGTGCGTGATCGTCAGCCCGGCCCGCTCCCGGCCCGGCGGCCGCTCCTCGTCGAACTCGTAATCGGAGCCGTACAGTTCGGCCTGCCGGGCGATCCGGTGGATCGGGTCCGCCGCGCCCCGGCCGTGGTCCGGCTCGACGGTGCGGTGCACCTCGGCGTTGGACGCCGCCCAGGCCGCCAGCACCCCCTCGCCGTAGCGGCGCACCAGGAAGCGCTCCATCAGCGCCTGGCCGCGGAAGAACAGCCGCTGCCACTGCGCCGAGGGCGCCGACTCCTCCGGCAGGTCGGCGAAGATCTCGCCCTGCAGCGCGAACCACTCCGCCAGTTGCGGCTGGTCGCCCAGCGACACCAGGTACCGGGTCAGCCCGGCCTCCGCCTCGTGCAGCCGCCGGCGCCACAGCGCGGAGCGCTCGGCCTCCGGCATCGACCGGTACGGCGAGCGGCCCCAGTCACCGCCGCCGCCCGCCACCCCCACCGGCAGCACCACCACCCGCCGCCCCGGCCCCGCTCCGTCGACGCCCATCAGGTGCTCTCCCTCCGCAACGGCCCGCAGGTGCTCTGTCACCGCCACGCTAGGGACCGCCCGGCCACCCCCAGAAGCCCCGAACGGCTACCCGCGGGGCGACCTTCGTCGCCCCCGGCGGCGACCCGGGGCACCCCTCAGCCGGGCAGCAGCGGCAGCACCCGGGCGGCGACCGCGTACGGCACGGCGCCCGCCGGGGGCGGGGTGCGGCGGGCGTAGGCGTCGAACAACTCCCGTACGGTGTCGGCCAGTTCGGCGGCCTCGCCGGGGGTGAGGTGCAGGACGGCGGCGAGCGGGTCGGCGCGGTGCGCGACGGGGGCGAGCGGGTCGGCGCGGTGCGCGACGGGGGCGGGGTGTGCGGACGGCTGGTCGGGGGAGCCCCAGCGCAGCCGCCAGGGCCGGGACCGGCCGGCTCGGGTCGGAACCTCCTCGACCAGGCCGTAGCGGGCCAGCTGCCGCAGGTGGAAGGAGCACAGCCCCGAACTGAGCCCCAGCCGGGCGGCGGCCCCGGTGGCGGTCGCGGTGCCCGTCTCGGCCAGCAGGTCCAGCAGGGCCAGGCGCACCGGGTGGTCGGGCAGCGGGCGGCGGACCCGCTCCGGGGTGGGGCGGGCGGTGCCGTCGGCGGGGCCATCGGCGATGCCGTCGGCGGTGCCGGTCGGGTCGGGGCTGTTCGTCTCTTCGGTCACTTTGCAAAGCGTGCTACTTTGCAAAGCCGCTGACAAGCCGTCAGCCGGACGGGCCAGTGAGAGGACACCCCCGATGGCAGCCACCCCGCCGGACCGCCGGGTCCGGGTGCAGGGCGTTCCCGTGGACGCGTACCCGGTGCTCGCCCCCGAGACCGAGCGCGGGGCGGTGCGCCGGATCACCGTCGTCGGCGAGGAGGTCCTGCACCGGCCCTGCCGTCCCGTCACCGAGTTCGGAACCCCCGGACTGGCCCGGCTGATCGACGACATGTTCGCCACCAACCACACCGCGGAGGGCGCCGGGCTCGCCGCCAACCAGGTCGACGTCGACCTGCGGCTGTTCGTCTGGGACATCACCGACGACTGGGGCATCCGGCACGTCGGCCACATCGCCAACCCCGTCCTCGACGAGACCCCCGCCGCCGGCCGCCGCCTCCTGGAGGAACCGGAGGGCTGCCTCTCCGTCCCCGGCCCCTACCGCACCCTCGCCCGCCCCGACCACGCCGTCGTCCGCGGCCGGGACCAGCACGGCGACCCCCTGGTCATCGAGGGCCGCGGCTACTTCGCCCGCTGCCTCCAGCACGAGACCGACCACCTCCACGGCCGCCTCTACCTCGACCGGCTGGCCGCCCGCGACCGCAAGTCCGCCCTGCGGGAGATGGCCGACCGCAGGCAGGAGGCTTTCGACCGGCGGGCTGCCAACGCGGCCCGGTTGGGCAAGTAGCCGGGACAGGGCGGTTCGGGGCGGGGCGGTCGGCCCGTCGCCCGTGGTCGGAGGCCGGAGCTCCGGGGGTGGCTGATCGCGGGCAGGGGCCTTCGGCCGGCGGGCCGACAGTGCTGTCCGGTTGGGCAAGTAGCGTCGTCAGCAGGGAGGTCGACTGCCGGCCCCGGTCGGCTCCGGTTCTTCCGCCGACCGGGGCCGGGTTCGCGCGGTCAGCCGGCCAGGCCGTGGCGGACGGCGTAG
>NZ_JBHUWH010000239.1:0-11600 GCF_042670125.1 Kitasatospora sp. NPDC057198
CGACGCGCCCGCCCGCCGCCCGGCGTGCCGTGGCACGCCGGGGATCCGGCCAGGAGCCCCCGGAAGGAGCGGCCGGGGTTCAACGGCCGAGCGCGGCTGCGAGGATCATGTCCACCGCCCGGGGCGGCAACTGCGGATTGCGGGCGGCCGCTCGCCAGACCTGTGGGTCGCCTCCCCGGACCACCTGGCAGAGCTGCTCGGGCGACGCCGCCGGGTGCTCGGCCACCGCTTCGTCCATTTCCCGCCCCGGGTGGTTGCGCAGACAGGCCGCGAGGGCGGCCGCCGTCGCATTCTCGTTCCAGGCGACGGCCAGGGCGGCCTCGGACGGACTGTCGCGGTCCTGTGCGATGGCGAGCAGCAGGTCCGAGGGGCAGGACATCGCGAGGGCGAGGTCGGTGTGGCTGCTGGGCCCGTACCGCCGCGCGGCCGCGCGGAAATGGTCGGGGTCACGGGTGTAGAGAACGGCGAGGAGGGCCACCACGGGGTCCGGGTCGTCGATCAGTCCGGTGCGCACCTCGGGGCGCAGCCGGACGTGCCTGAGTGCCAGCTGCCGGACGCGGGGGCTGGGATGGTCGGCCAGTGCCATCATGCCGTCGAGGTCCCGATGGAAGAGGCCGCCGCTGGTACCGCCGGTGAGGGCTGCGCGGACCAGCAGATCGATCGGGATGGTCACCTGGTTGTTGAGGACGCTGCTGCGCCAGCGGCCGTCCTGGGCGTCGTAGAGGTGGCGGATCATTTCGGCGGGTGCGCCCGTGTTGCCCGCCACGCGGGCGGTGACCTGCGGATCGCCCAGGGCGATGAGCCGCTGGTAGGTCTCGGGCCGCAGGCCGCTCCGGTAGCCGGCGGCCGGGACGGCGAAGGTGGGCCAGGTGGCGTCGAGGAGTTCCTCGACCGCGTCGGGCGGCGCCAGCTGGTTCCCGATGGCGCTGCGGCGCAGATCCGCCAGGGCCGCGTCGGGGTCGGGGTGGTGCGGACACGGGGTCAGGGGTGTCGGCCCGTCCACGGTGAGGAGGCCGCGCAGGACTTCGCTGTCGGTGGTGGAGAGGGCGACTGCGGTCCTGACGCACGCTTCGGTGCGGTGGCGGGCGTGCGGTTCGCCGAGGTCTTCCAGCAGCCGGACCGTTGCGGAGGCCACGGCGCAGTCCGGGTCCTGGGCCAGCGTCAGGATCGCGGCGCGGCGCTCGCCGGTGAGTGTGTTCTCGGCGATGTCGTAGTCGTGGCCGATGCTCTTCGCGAGCCCGCGGCGGACCTCCGCGGCAGGACAGGCCGTGAGCCGGCTGATCCTGGCCCCGGTGGGGTCCGGTCGGCCGAGGGCGGCCAGCTGCGCCGACGGGTCGTCCGCGGGGATCCGGTCCGCCGGCATCGCCCCGAACCTGATCAGGTCGAGCAACGCCGGTCGCCCGCAGGCCGCTTCGAGGGCGTCCAGTTGTCCGGGCGTCAGTTCCGGCTGCCGGCACAGCTCCAGCAGGACGTCGGGGTCGCCGTGCGCGATCAGGGCGTCGATGTGCTCGGGGCGCAGCGCCGGATTGCTCGCCAGGTTCCGCAGGACAGTATGCACGCCGAGGAGCGTCGCACGGAGCGTCCCGACCCGCCACGGAATTTGCCGGGCCGAACCGGCGACTCGGTGCCCGCTGTCGGCGACGGGGCCACGGCTCCGTGCGGCCGCCGGCCTCGGACACCGCTCTGTCGCGCCTGCCGCCGGACATCGACTGCTTGCGGCGTTCGGCTCAGGAACTCGACCGGCTGCGGGTGAAACCCCGGGCGGTTGCCGTGGCTCGTGCGGCGGGACCGTCGGGCCCCGGGGTTGGTAAGGACTCTTGACAGTCGGGTGGCCCGGACCACCAGTATTGGTTCCGGCCAGAGTGCCTCAGGTCGCCGAAGTCCCCACCTTCGAAGGGAGCGCGGTCCATGGCCGGACCCGTTCGCGCACCACTCCGAGCCCTGTTCGCCGGAGCCGTCACCGCCGCCGTCGCCGGCGTGGCGCTCACCGGCACCGCCCACGCGGTGGGCGCCCCGGTGCCCGCGCAGGTCTCCTCCCCGTCGCCCTCGGCGTCGGGCGTCCAGGTGCCCGCGATCCTGGTGCAGGTCGGTCCGTCCTCGGGCACGGTGGCCGCCGGCTCGTCGACCACCGCGACGGTGAGCACGGCCATCATCAACAACGGCTCGTACACGTCCATCGCGATGACGGTCAGCGGCGCTCCCGCGGGGGTCACCGCCTCGGTCAGCCCGTCCTCGGTCAGCGGGGGTTCCAGTGCCGTCCTGTCGGTGTCGACCGTGTCCACGGCCGTCCCCGGCACCTATCCGCTGACGGTCAGGGGCGTGCTGACCGGTACCTCGGCCACGTCCTCCGCGACCTACACGCTCACCGTGACCGGCGGCGCCACCGCCCCGGCGTGCTCCGCCGCCTCCTGGGTCGGCACGCAGGTCTACACCGGTGGCAACACCGTCTCGTGGAAGGGCCACCAGTGGAGCGCCAAGTGGTGGACGCTGGGCGAGGAGCCCGGTACCACCGGCCAGTGGGGCGTCTGGCAGGACCTCGGCCCCTGCTGATCGGCACGCGTCGCCGCGGGGTGTCGGCCGGGTTCGGGCGCCCGGTACGACGGGCGCCCACGGGTTGACGGGCGCTGTCACCGCGGCCCGGTGGAGTGCTTGCGGTGCCCGGGTCAGTCCTTGCGGCCCGTCGCGGCGACGGTGACGCCCAGGCCGATCATGGCGAGGCCGCCGACCCCGCCGACCAGGGAGAGCCGCCGGGGCGAGCGGGCGAACCAGCCGCGGGCGGTGGCCGCGACCAGGCCCCACGCCATGTCGGAGACCACGGCGATGAGGTTGAAGACCAGGCCGAGCAGCAGCATCTGCGCGGTGACGTGCCCTCGGTCGCGGTCGACGAACTGCGGCAGCACCGCGGCGAAGAACACGATGGTCTTGGGGTTGGTCACGCCGACGACGAAGCCCTCCCCGAACGTCCGCAGCGCGCCCCGCGCGCCCCGCGCGCCCCGGTCGGCCCCCGCCCCGCCGAACGCCGCCCGCAGCGACCCGCGCTCGCGCCACGCCCTGACGCCGAGGAGCACCAGGTAGGCGGCGCCCGCCAGCTTGAGCAGGGCGAAGAGGAGGACGGAGCGCTCCACCACCGCGCCCACCCCGAACGCCACGGCCACCACCAGGGCGTACGCGCCGGTGGTGTTCCCCGCGACCGTGATCAGCGCGGCGCGCCGCCCCTGCGCCAGCGCCCGCCCGATCACGAACAGCACGCTCGGGCCGGGGATCACGATCAGCAGGAACGACATGGCCGCGAAGGCGAGCAGGCGGTCGGCGGACAGCATGGGAGTCATGCAAGCACGGGGCGGGCCGCCCGGCCAGTGGTTTTCCCGTTCGAGGCTTTGCCAAAGCTTTACTGACGGGGCGTCAGTTCCCGCCCTGCGTACCTCCCTTGCTCCCGTCCACCATCCGGGACGACTGGCCGGGGCGGGGGTCCGCGCAGTAATTTAGTTCACATCAGCTAACTATCATCACGGCTTCCCAGGGGGCGGCAGGAGATGGCGGACGTGGACATCGAGCAGGACACCGGCAAGGGCACCAAGAAACGGTGGATCGGCGCGGAACACCCGCGCTACAAGTGGGTGGCGCTGTCCAACACCACCCTCGGCATGCTGATCGCGACGATCAACTCCTCGATCGTGCTGATCTCGCTGCCGGCGATCTTCAACGGCATCCACCTCAACCCGCTGGAACCGGGCAACGTCAGCTACCTGCTGTGGATGCTGATGGGCTACATGCTGGTCACCGCGGTGCTGGTGGTCACGCTGGGGCGGCTCGGCGACATCTGGGGGCGGGTGCGGATCTACAACGCCGGCTTCCTGATCTTCACCATCACCTCGGTGATCCTCTCGCTCGACCCGATGGACGGCGGCGGCGGCGCCCTCTGGCTGATCGGCTGGCGCGTGGTCCAGGCCGTCGGCGGCGCCATGCTGATGGCGAACTCCGCGGCCATCATCACCGACGCCTTCCCGGCCAGGCAGCGCGGCATGGCGCTCGGCGTCAACATGGTCGCCGCCATCGCCGGCTCCTTCATCGGCCTGGTCCTCGGCGGCGTGCTGGCCGAGTGGAACTGGCGCTCGATCTTCTGGGTCAACGTCCCGATCGGCATCATCGGCACCGTCTGGGCCTACCGCTCGCTGCACGAGACCGGCGTCCGCCGCCCCGGGAAGATCGACTGGTGGGGCAACGTCACCTTCGCCGTCGGCCTCACCGCCCTGCTCGCCGGCATCACCTACGGCATCCAGCCGTACGGCGGCCACACCATGGGCTGGACCAACCCCTGGGTGCTGGCCGGGCTGATCGGCGGCACCGCCGTCCTGATCGCGTTCTGCGTGATCGAGACGAAGGTCGCCCAGCCGATGTTCCCGCTGCGCCTGTTCCGCGACCCGGTGTTCGCGGGCGGCAACCTGGCGACGCTGCTCGGCTCGATCGCCCGCGGCGGCCTGCAGTTCATGCTGATCGTCTGGCTGCAGGGCATCTGGCTGCCGCTGCACGGCTACGACTACGAGGACACCCCGCTGTGGGCGGGCATCTACCTCGTCCCGCTGACCATCGGCTTCCTGGCCGCCGGGCCGATCGCCGGACACCTCTCGGACCGCTTCGGCGCCCGGCTGTTCGCGGCCGGCGGCCTGGTCGTGATGGCGGCCTCGTTCGCCGGACTGCTGATCCTGCCCACCGACTTCGGGTACGTGTGGTTCGCCCTGTTGGTCTTCCTGAACGGCCTCGGCGGCGGCCTGTTCGCCGCGCCCAACACCGCGCTGGTGATGTCCAGCGTCCCGGCCGCCGACCGCGGCGCCGCCTCCGGCATGCGCGCCACGTTCCAGAACGCGGGCATGGTGCTCTCCATCGGCGTGTTCTTCTCGCTGATGGTCGCGGGCCTGGCCGGATCGCTCCCGCAGACCCTCACCGACGGCCTCACCGGGCAGGGCGTCTCGGCCGCCGACGCCCACACGGTGGCCCAACTCCCGCCCGTCGGCATGCTGTTCGCCGCCTTCCTCGGCTACAACCCGATCCACGAACTGCTCGGCCCGCAGGTGCTCTCCGGCCTGCCCGCCTCCAACGCGCAGACCCTCACCGGCCGCGACTTCTTCCCGCACCTGATCTCCGGCCCGTTCCACGACGGCCTGATGGTGGTCTTCTCGCTCGCCATCGCGATGTCGCTGGTCGCCGCCCTCGCCTCGCTGCTGCGCGGCCGCAAAGCGGGTACGGTCGGGGACGGTCCCGAGGACGGCGCGGCCGCCGTCCCGGACGGGGACGCCGCGGCCTCCCAGGGCGCGGCGTGACGTGACGTGAAGCAGACGGCGGAGCAGGGGAGTCCAACGGTGGGGCAGGAGAACGAGGGCGGGCTCGACCCGGCACAGGTGGCCCGGCTGCGGCTGGTCATCGCCCGGCTGAACCGGCACCTGATGCGGGCCTCCGACCGGCAGGAGTTCACCTTCGCCCAGCAGTCCGCGCTGGCCCGGATCGAGGAGCACGGCCCGGTCCGGCTCGGCGAACTCGCCGCGCTGGAACGGGTCGCCGCCCCCTCGCTGACCCGCACCGTCGCCTCACTGGTCGAGGCCGGGATGGTCAACCGCGTCCCCGACCCCAACGACGGACGCTCCGCCCTGGTCGAACTCTCCCCGGAGGGCGTCGCCCTGCTGGCCCACATCCGCCGCCGCCGCTCCGAACTGCTGGCCCGCCGGGCCGCCGAACTCACCGAAGCGGAACGGCAGGCCCTGATGGCGGCGCTGCCGGTGCTCGAGCGGCTGGTCTCCTTCGAGGACTGACCGGCCCGGCCGGGCCGGAACCTCCGACGGGGTGTTCCGGCCCTCGTTCCCGGCTCTTTACTTCCGGCCGGCCGGGGACGAAGATCAACCGGACGCTCGGGGACGGCGGGGAGGCGGGCATTGAGTCGGAGTAGGGCGTTGGGTCTGCTGGTCGGCCCGATCCTGCTGCTCGCCGGGCTGCTCTGGGCCTCCTACCACCTGGTCACCCACGCCCGCTACGCCGGAGCCCCGCAGGTGCGGGCGACCGTCCTGACCGCCCACTACGAGCAGGACGGACGCGGCGTCCACGCCCGCCGGATCGTGCTCGCCGTCCCGGTGGCCGTTCCCCTCGACAACCTCTCCAGCGCCCCCGAGGGCCTGCGCCCCGGCGACAGCGTCACCGCCCTCACCCGCCCCGGCCACGCCCTCCTCCCCAGCCAGCTCCGCTGGTCCCTGCTACTGCTCCCGTCGTGCTTCGTGCTGGTCGGTCTCGCCGGCACCGCGACCGGCGTCATGCACTGGCGGGAGAACCCGCCGCCGCGCCCCGCCGATCCGGAAGCCTGGGACTGAGGGAGGGCCAAGGCGGCCTGTCAGGCCGCCGGCTCGACCAGGCCGTCCAGCTCGGCCAGCTCGGCCGGGCTCAGCTCCAGGTCCGCCGCCGCGAGGTTGTCCGCGAGGTGGGCGGGCGAGGAGGTGCCCGGGATCGGGCAGACGTGGGGGCCCAGCGCCAGCAGCCAGGCGAGCAGGACCTGCGGCACGGTCGCCCCGTGCGCCTCGGCGATCCGGCGCGCGACGGCCCCCGCGGGCCCCGCCGTGAAGTCCCCGCCGGCCAGCGGCGGGAACGGCACGTAGGCGATGCCCAGCGCGCGGCACTGCGCCAGCAGCGGCTGGTCCGTGCGCCGGGCCAGGTTGAAGTGGTTCTGCACCGCGGCCACCGGCGCCACCGCGCGGGCCTCCGCCAGCTGCCCGGCCGTCACGTTGCTCACCCCGAGCGCCCCGACCAGGCCCGCCCGCCGCAGTTCGGCCAGCACCGCGAAGCGCTCGGCCAGCGACTCCCCGGGATCCGGGGCCATCGCGCCGATCCGCAGGTACACCAGGTCCAGCCGCTCCACGCCCAGCTCCCGCAGGTTCCGCTCGACCGCCCCGCGCAGCTCCGCCGCCGTGGCCGGGGCGCTGAACGCCCCGTCCGGGGTGCGCTGCGGCCCCACCTTGACGGCGATGGACACCTGCTCGGGGTACGGGTGCAGGGCCTCGCGCAGCAGGGCGTTGGCGGCGCGGTCGCCGGCGAAGTAGAACGAGGCGGTGTCGAAGTGGTCGACCCCCGACTCCACCGCGCGGCGCAGCACCTTCCGCGCGGCGGCCGGTTCGGCGAGCGGCAGCCGCATCGTCCCGAACCCGATCCGGGAGAGCGCGGGGCCGTCGGTCGGCGTGAATTTCCGTGAGGTGTACGGTTCTTGATCGATCGTCATGTGAGAATCCTCTTCGGATCCCGGAGAGCGGCAATCGACTGGCAGCATGCTGCCGGTCGTTGGCCCGACCGACCATCCGACCGACCGACCATTCGACCGACCGACGGTGAGGGGGCTGCGGAGCCGTGTCCGCCGCGGAGCAGGTGACCACGATCCACGGGAAGCGCGAACTGCTGCTCCGGGCGGCCCCGTTGTTCGCCGGCGTGCGCGAGGAGTTCCTCTGCGCCGCCGCCGACCGGGCCACCTGGTCCGGCGTCGCCGACGCCACCGGTGCTCCGGCCGGTGCCGCCGGTGCTCCGGCCGGTGCCGCCGGTGCTCCGGCCAGGGCAGCCGGTGCGGCCGGTGCCGCCGCTGCCGTCGACCGCCCCGGCGGCCTGCGGGTGCGCAAGCTCTACACCCCGTCCGTGGTGGCGGACGACGCGTTCGCCGCCCACGCGTTCCGGATCGTCGCCGCCGGGGGCCTGGTCCGGGTCAGCCGTTCCGGGCTGCCGGCCGAGATGATCGTCGTCGACGCCCGGGTGGCCGTCGTCGGCGGCACCGGCCCCGGCGGGGAGCCGAGCTACTCGGTGCTCCGCGCCCCGACCGTGGTCGACGGCCTGCGCACCCTGTTCCTGGCCGCCTGGGAGGCGGCCCGCGACCTCGCCGAGCACCGGGCCCGCCCCGCCCCGGTCCTCGACGCCTCGTCCCGGGCGGTGCTGCGGACGCTCGGCCGGGGCCTCACCGACGAGAGCGCCGCCCGCAGCCTGGACATGTCGCTGCGCACCTACCGCCGCCGGGTGGCCGAGCTGATGGCCCTGCTGGAGGCGGACAGCCGCTTTCAGGCGGGCACCCGGGCCCGCGAGCTGGGGCTGGTCTGACCGTCCGGCCCGGCGCGGAGGGAGCGGCGGCGGCGCAGGCGGCGGACGGCGACGGCGAGGCAGAGCAGGAGCGTCCCACCCCCGATGGCGGTGAGCACCGCGCCGAACACCCACGCCCGGCCGTCCGGCGCGTAGACGGTGCCGTGGTAGTAGACCGCTCGGGCGCGGTCCTCGATCTCGTGCACCGGAAGGTCGTCCCAGGGCGTCACGCCGGTGATCCTCGGCGCCGGCTCGGCCGGCAGCGGGGGAGGGTCGGGGACGAAGTCGCCCACGTGGTCCGGGCAGCGGAAGCAGTCCTGGTGCCCGGTGACGACGAACACGCCCGGCACGCCCTCCCCGTGCCTGACGGCCAGGCCCGCCTGCAGGCACAGGACGCCCACGGTCAGGCAGAGCAGCGGGAGCAGCAGGAGGAACGTCTTGCCGACGCGGCCCGGCGGCAGGAACGCGGGCCGGCTGGGTCGCGGCCCGTACCGCCGCTCGCGCGCCTTCTCCTGCTCCAGCCTCGCCCGTATCCCGCCCACCACGCGCCGCCCTCCCGCGCCGGCCCGGTGCTGTCGCATCCGGGTGCGCCTTCTTGTGACATTGGTACCACGCGTCGCTGGTGGGCGGTCATGGAGGGTCAGCGCACCAGGGGGAGGAAGACCGTGTCGACGATCTCTTCCAGAACGTGGTCGGGTACGGGGGCGAACGTCGAGAGGATCTCGTGGCGCAGCAGGACGAAGGGGAGGGTCTTGACGCGTTCGGTGAGGCGTTCCGAGGTGATCTCGCCGCGGGCGGCGGCGCGTTCGTAGAGCGCGTCGAGTGCCGCTGCGCGGCCGGTGGCGACGGGGTCGAACAGGCTGGTGGGGTTCTCGCCCGTCTCGCGGTAGTAGCTGGCCAGGTGGGCGTACATCACGGTGACCAGTCGGACGTGGGAGGTGGCGATCTCCCGCATGAGGACGAGGAGGTCCTCCCGCAGGCTTCCGGTGTCGGGGAGGGCGGGGCGCGACTCCTTGAGGGCGTGGACGACGGCCGCCCTGACGAGCGCGTCGCGGTCGGGCCAGCGGCGGTAGAGCACGGGCGGGCTGGTGCCCGCGCGCTTGACGACGGCGTCCATGGTGAACCTGGCGTAGCCCTTGTCGTCGAGTTCGTCCCAGGCCGCGTCGAGGAGCGCCTTCTCCAGTTCCGCGCCGCGGCGCCGCTGCGTCATCGTGTGCCTTCGCAGGTTAGATAGATTTGCCTTTCTTAGTGTAGCGGCCTACCGTGACCCCCTTAAGGAAGAGACTTCTATCTTAAGGTGTCGTCGTGAGCACTTCCCGCGAGGCAGGACCCGACTCCGCCGACCCCGGTCGTGTGGATCCCGCCGTGCTGCGCATGGCGATCACCCTGATCGTGGGCGCTCTCGGCGTCGTCCTCGACACCACCGTCGTCAGCGTCGCGCTGAACGACCTGGCCGAGGACCTCGGTGCTCCGCTGGCGACCGTGCAGTGGGTCAGCACCGGCTACATGCTGGCCGTCTTCACCGCCATTCCGCTCGCGGGGTGGGCCCAGTCGCGGCTCGGCGGCCGACGCCTGTGGGTGCTGGCCCTGACCGGTTTCCTGGGCGGCTCGATCCTGAGCGCGCTGGCCCGGGACGCCACCGGCCTCATCGTCTTTCGGCTCGTCCAGGGCCTGGCCGGCGGCATCATGATGCCGCTGATGTACACCCTGCTCGTGCAGGCCGCCAAGGGCCGCAACATCGGCAAGGTCATGGCCGTCATCACCGTGCCCACCGCGCTCGGCCCGATCCTCGGTCCCGTCCTCGGCGGCCTCGTCCTCCACCTCGCCGACTGGCGCTGGCTGTTCCTCGCCAACATCCCCCTCTGCCTCCTCGGCACGGTGCTCGCCCGCCGCAACCTGCCCGACGACCGGCCCGCACCCGACGAGCCCCGCGCGCCCCTGGACGCGGTCGGACTTCTCCTGCTCGGCCCGGGTTCCGCCGCCGTGCTCCTCGGCCTCTCCCAGGTCGACGGCGATACGGGCTTCACCAGCACCCGGGTCCTCGTCCCGCTGCTCGCCGGGCTCGCCATGGCCGCCGGCTTCACCGTCCGGGCGCTCACCCGGGCCCCCGCCCCGCTGGTCGACGTACGCCTGTTCCGCCACCGCCCGGTGGCTTCCGCCTCCACCCTGCTCTTCCTCGGCGGGATCTCCCTGTTCGGGTCGATGACGCTGCTGCCCCTGTACTTCCAGCAGGTCCGCGGCGCGACGCCCCTCGACACCGGGCTGCTGCTCATCCCCCAGGGGGTCGGGGCCCTGGTCGCCCGCGGCCTGGCCGGCACCTACCTGGACCGCACCGGCCCCCGCGCGGTGGCGCTCGCGGCCTTCGCCTCCGTCGCCGCGTCCACCGTGCCGTTTGCCTTCGTCACCGCCGACACCGACGAAACCCTGCTCCTGGCCGCGCTGTTCGTTCGCGGCGTCGCCCTGGGGGCAGCCATGATCGCGCCCATGGGCGCCGCCTTCGTCGGACTGGAGCGCCAGGAGATCCCCGACGCCAGCATGATCACCCGTGTCGCCCAGCAACTCGGCGGTGCGGTGGGCGTCGCCGTCCTCCTCGTCGTCCTGCAGCAGAACACCGGCGGGGCCCGTACGCCCGACGCCCTGGCCACCGGCTTCGACCACGCGTTCTGGTGGTCCGTCGCCCTCACCGCCGCCGCCGTTCCGCTCTGCCTGCTCCTTCCCGGCGCCCCCGGGTCGGCGGCCTCCACCGGCGACCGCGGCCGGGAGACGGGCAGGAACGCCGCACCGGCGGCGCGGTGAGGACGGCCGCGGCACCGCCACCGGAGGAACCGGCCCGGCAGGGGCCGACGCACGGCAGGGGCCGATGCACGGCAGCTACCGCGACGGGCTGATGAGGCCGGCCGCTCCCGTTCCCCGCCGACGCCGGCGGGGCGTCGCCCACCGTGCGAGCGCCTGCCCGGCACCACCGTCGCACCCGCCACCGTGCACCGCGTTCCCGTGCACCGCGTTCCCGTGCGACGCGGACCCGGCCGGCCCGGTCCGGCCGGTCCGGCCGGTCTTGCCGGCGCCCGACGCCGCGCGCCGATCCGACCGATTCGACCGATCCGACCGGACCGGGCCCGGATCAGGATGCCTGGGCGGCGATCCCGTCCAGCACCATCTCCAGGCCCGCCGCGAACGACTCGCCCGGCGCCAGGTGGTCGGCCGAGACCATCACCTCCGCGATCGTCGGGTGCCGCCCCTCCGCCAGCACCCGCACCATGTACGGCCCCATCGCCACCTGCCAGTCGTGCTCCGAACGCCCCTCCGCCCGCTCCGCCCGGCGCTGCGCCACCTCGACCCGCAGCCGCCCCGCCAGGTACGCGTGGAACACCCCCGCGGCCTGCTGCACCCGGGTCGGCTGCCCGGCGAAGCCCGGCACGCCCCACAGCACGGCCAGCGCGGTCTCCCGGGCGGCCAGCGCGTTCGGCCCCAAGTGCGGCCGCCCGCCCAGCAGTTCGATGAACCACTCGTGC
>NZ_JBHUWH010000240.1:0-11585 GCF_042670125.1 Kitasatospora sp. NPDC057198
TTCTTCGGTCGTCACAACCCGAATGCTGGACACCCTTCCTGCATGTCCGAAGCAGAACCAGCAAAACCAGCTGACTTCGGAACTACTCGTCTAGTACTTGATCCGGGCCCTGCGCCGCCGCAACCCGAGGGCCGTCCCGGCCAGCGCGGTCAACCCGACCGCACCGCCCGCGGCGAGCAGCGGTACACCATCGCGGTCCGCCGCGGCCGCCGGAGCCGCCGCCGTCTCGAAGCCGCCCGCCCGGCCGGAGGCGTCGTACCCGGAGCCGGGCAGCTTGTCCCCGTAGCGCTGCTGGACGAGCCGCTGGTACGCGGCGACGGTGGTGCCGTGCGCGCCGACCGAGCGGCGCGCGTCCTCGTCGAGCGGCAGGACGCGGCCGCCCTTGACCTCGTACCAGGCGTCGATCTGCGGTTCGCGGAAGGCGGTGCCGCCGTCCGCCGCGGCCCGGGCCGCGTAGTCGGTCTCGTCGCCGCCGGAGGCGATGTTGACCACCCGCCAGCTGCCGTCCTGCCGGGCGGTCCAGACCGAGGCGCGCTGCCCGTCCGCGGCGACGGCCGCCGTCGCGGTGAACTCGACCTCGGCGACCGGGGCGCCGGCCCGGCCCGCGACGAAGGCGGCGGAGAGGGTGTAGACGGGCACGGTGTCGCCGGTGAGCCGGGGTGCGGCGGCGCTCGCCGCCCTGGCCTCGTCGGCGGCGCTGATCCCGAGCGGCTGGGTCGGCGGCACTCCCCCGCGGGCGAAGAAGTGCCCCAACTTGTCGATGACGGCGGGCTGTTGGGTCGCGCTGCGGGCGGCGGCCAGCTCGCCGGATCCGGGGGCGACCGGCACGGCGGGGGCGTCGGCGGCGTGGGCCGCGGGCGCGAGGGCGAGGGTGAGCGCGACGGCGGCGAGGGCGGTCGCGGTGCGGGTGGCGCGGACGCGGTGGTTGCTCATGACGGGTCTCCTCACGCGCCGATCCGGTACAGGGAGTGGGTCCAGGAGAAGGACCCGTTGCTCACGTAGTAGGTGTAGTCGCCCCAGTTGTAGCGGTAGTTGGACGGCCAGGGGTCGCCCCAGTACAGCCAGTTGCTGTTGACGTCGTAGCCGTACAGGACGTTCATGTGGCCGCCGCCGGAGCTCCACTGGATCCGGGTCTCGACCGGCCGGCCGGCGTCGATCTCGCTCTGCACGGTGGAGTAGCGCAGGTACCCGTTGACGTACGAGCCGGTGCTGATGCCGATCCGGTAGAGCGCGTTCTGCACCTCGGCCAGGCTGGCCTGGCTGTTGGGGCAGGTGGAGTTGACGGAGCGGCCGAACGCCAGGTTGCAGAACTGGTTCTGGCTGTAGGTGTAGCCGTAGTAGGTGGCGATGGTGTTGCCGCCGGCCGCCCAGCACCAGTTGCTCTGCTGCTGGGCCTGCATGGTGATGTTGAGGATCCGCGAGGTGCCGGCCAGCGCGGGGGCCTGGGCGGCGGGAGCCTGGGCGGCGGGAGCCTGGGCGGCGGGGGCCTGGACGGCGGCGGCGGCCGTGGGGGCGGTGGCCGCGTGGGCGGGGGTGGTGGCGGCCACGCTCAGGACCGGGGCGAGGGCGCCCAGGGCGAGTGCGGCGGCCGTCCGGCGCAGCCGGATCGGAAGGTGTGGCATGGGGGTCGGCCTCCTGGCAGGGGCGAGGAGTGGATGTGGGGGCGGCGCGTCCGGACGGCGCGGGACGAGCATCCGGCCGGGCCGGTGCGCAGGTCAACGGCCTTGTCCCGGAAGGCGGTCGGGGTGTGAACGGGCCCGGCGGCGGTGTGAACGCGACGGCCCTGGGCAGCGCGGATATCGTCCGGGCCGATGACAGGGCGGCCCGGAGGTGTGAATATTCACGGTCAATCCACGGTCGATCGAGGAGGTGGCCGTTGCAGCAGCCGTCCGCACCGTCCGAACTGGCCCTCGCCCTGCGCACCGGGCCGTTCCACCTCGCCCTGCGGGCCGCGATCGCCGCCCGCGGCCTCGCCCTGCACCGGCTGCGCGAGCGGCTGGCGCAGCGCGGCGTGCGGGTCGGGGTGACCAGCCTCAGCTACTGGCAGCAGGGGCTGCGGCGCCCGGAGCGGGCCGAGTCACTGCGCGCCGTCGCGGTGCTGGAGGAGGTGCTGGAGCTCCCCGAGCACTCGCTGACCCGGCTGCTCGGCCCCCGCCGCCACGCCCCCGACCCGGCGCCCGCGGGCCCGGCGGTGCGCCCGTACCGGGACTTGATCAGCCCGGCCGAGGCGGTGGACGGGCTGCTCGCCGTACTGTCCGGGCCGCCCGACACCGGGCTGCACACCATCACCCACATCGAGCGGATCCGGGTCGGCGCGGACCGGCGGCTGCTGCGCCGCGACTCCCAGCACGTGCTGCGCGCGCACCGCGACGGCATCGACCGGTACCTGGCCATCTACCAGGGCGATCCGGGCTGCGACATCGAACGCGTCCGGGTCCGGGCCGAGGAGAACTGCCGGCCCGGCCGGATCCGGCGCGATCCGGCCGCGAACCTGCTGGTCGCCGAACTGCTGCTGGACCGCCGGCTGCGCACCGGCGACACCCACCTGCTCGGCTACGGCTTCGACGAGGCGCCGTCCGGCGGCCCCAGCCACGAGTACGTGCGCGGCTTCAACGCGGGCGCCGGCCAGTACGTCCTGCAGGTGTCCTTCGACCGGGCGGCGCTGCCCGTCCGCTGCGACCGCTTCACCCAGCGCACCCCCGGCCAGTCCCCGCTGGAGATCGAGGAGTTGACCCTGGACGGCCACCACTGCGCGCACCTGGTGGCCGCCGACCTGCCGCCCTGCCTGCTGGGCCTGCGCTGGGACTGGGAGTAGCGCGGCCCCGTCCGCGCGCCTGCACGGCCCTGACCGCGCGCCCCCGTCCGCGCGCCTGCGTGCCCGTCGCGCCGTCGTGCTACCGGAGGACCACGTGCACCGCGTCCCCCACCGGGACGTAGCCGATGCGCTGGTAGATCGCGTTGCTGACGGGATTGGCGCGGTCGGTGTAGAGCAGCACCTCGGCCGCCCCGTGGGCCCGCGCGTGCGCGGACGCCGCCGCCGTCAGCGCGCTCGCGTAACCGTGTCCGCGCCGCGTCGGGGGCGTGTAGACGGGGCCGATCCGGGACATCCCGATGACGGCCGGGCTCACCCCGGCGAGCGAGGCGGCCCGGCCGTCCCCGTCCTCCCAGAGCATCAGGGTGTCGGCGGCGATCCGCAGGTCCGCGTCCTCCCGGAGGTCGTCGGGCGTCTGCATCCCGACCTCGACGCAGAACTCGCCGAGCCACCGGAAGACCATCTCCCGGTCCGCCTCCCGGGCGAGCCTGGCCCGCCCCGCCGGGGGCTTCGGCGGGGGCGTCAACTCGCCCAGCCGGTACAGCCGTTCGTCGGTCTCGACGCACCAGCTGCGGCCGGTGTGGTACTCCCACTCCGCGGCGAAGGAGAAGGTCTCCGCCCGCCCGCCGCCGACCGACCCGAGCGGTTCCTCCTGGTCGGCGAGCAGCCGGGCCAGCTCCCCGGCGGCCACGGTGCCCATCCGCCCGAGGCGCTGCCCGTACGGCGGGGTGCGCAGGGTGGCACCGGTGACGGTGCCGTCCGGCTCCTGCCACCAGCCGTAGCGCGGCGCGACCGGTCCGTAGACGTACGGGCCGTCCCGCTCGACCCGGTCGATGATGGTGAGCAGCACGGTGTTCCAGGCCGGGTCGGCCGCGAGGAACTCTCCTGCCGCGGCGCGGAATTCGGCCAGTGAGGTGGTGAGGGTCCAGACCATGCCCCATCCTCTCCCACCGCCGCGGCCCGCGGCCAGCGGTTACCCCCGGCCCGCCCGCCCGTCCCGCTCCTCCTGAGCGCCGCGCAGCCGGTCTGCCAGCTCCGCCGGGTCCGCGGTCGGGCGCTCGCAGGCGAAGTGCCGGCACACGTACCCGGCGGCCCGGCCGTCCAGCAGCGGGCGGTCGGCGAGCAGCGGCACCTCGGTGCCGCCGGGCTCCCCGACCGCGACGACCGCGCCGGGCGCGGTGGAGCGCAGCGCGGCCAGGTGCAGCGCGGCCCGGTCCGGGTCGTCCGCGGCGCCGACCACGGCGACCTCGCGGGGGCCGTCGAGCAGCGCCTCGGCGACGGCCAGGCCCCAGCCGGTGAACCGGGGCGCGCGCGGGCCGAGGGTGGCGACGATGCCCAACGCCCGTTCGGCGGCGGTGCGGTGGCGGTCCGAGCCGGTGTACGCGGCGTACCCGAGCAGGGCGCCGGCGGCGGCGCTCCAGCCGGACGGGGCGGCGTTGTCGGTCGGGTCCTGCGGGCGGCGGATCAGCTGCTCGGCGTCGTCGGCGGTGTCGTACAGCGCGCCGGACGCCTCGTCGGTGAAGTGCAGCAGCACCAGGTCGAGGAGTTCCCCGGCCAGTTGCAGCCAGGAGCTGTCCCCGGTGACGGCGTACAGCGCGAGGAAGCCCTCGGCGGTATCGGCGTAGTCCTCCAGCACGCCCGCGTTGGCGCCGGCCCGGCCGTCCCGCGAGGTGCGCAGCAGCCGGCCCTCCGGGGTGAGGTGGACGGTGATCAGCAGGTCGGCGGCCCGCTCGGCGGCCTCGACCAGGTCGGGGCGCTCCAGCAGCGCGCCGGCCTCGGCGAGCGCGGCGATCGCCAGGCCGTTCCAGGCGGCCACCACCTTGTCGTCCCGCGCGGGGGCGGGGCGCCCGGCCCGCGCCTCCAGCAGCTTCGCCCGGATCTCCGCGTACTTCCCGCCGTCCGCCGGGTCCGCGGGCAGTTGCAGCACCGAACTGCCGTGCTCGAACGTCCCCGTGACGTCGAACAGCTCCACCGCGAGGGCGGCGTCCGCCTCCCCCAGCACCTCCGCCAACTGGCCGGGCGTCCACGCGTAGTAGGCGCCCTCGGCGTTCTTCCCGCTCGCCGCGTCCAGCGAGTCGGCGTCCAGCGCGGAGGCGAACCCGCCCTCGGGGGTGCGCAGTTCGCGCAGCAGGAAGTCGGCGGTCTCCAGCGCGACCCGGCGCGCCCGCTCCTCGCCGGTGGCCCGCCACAGGTGCAGGTACACCCGCAGCAGCAGCGCGTTGTCGTAACACATCTTCTCGAAGTGCGGCACCGTCCAGGTCGCGTCCACCGCGTACCGGGCGAAGCCGCCGCCCAACTGGTCGTAGATCCCGCCGCGCGCCATCGCCTCGCAGGTGCGCTCCACCATCCGCAGCGCCGCCGCGGAACCGGTCCGCGCGTGGTGCCGCAGCAGGAACTCCAGCACCATCGACGGCGGGAACTTCGGCGCCCCGCCGAACCCGCCCCGCCGCTCGTCGAACGAACGCGTCAACTCCAGCAGCGCCGCGTGCAGTTCACCCTCCCCGGGCAGCTGCGCGACCCCGCTCCCCACCGCGTACACCGAGGCCCGCTCCGCCAGGTCCCGGCCGATCCGCCCGGCCACCTCCCCGACCTCGTCCCGCCGCCCCGTCCACGCCTTGTCCACGCCCTCCAGCACCTGCCGGAACGAGGGCATCCCGTGCCGCGGCTCCGGCGGGAAGTACGTCCCGAAGTAGAACGGCTCCTTCCCCGGCGTCAGGAACACCGTCATCGGCCACCCGCCCTGCCCCGTGGCCGCCTGCACCGCCTCCATGTACACCGCGTCGACGTCCGGCCGCTCCTCCCGGTCCACCTTCACCGCCACGAACCGCTCGTTCAGGAACTCCGCGGTCGCCTCGTCCTCGAACGACTCGTGCGCCATCACGTGGCACCAGTGGCACGCCGCGTACCCCACGCTCAGCAGCACCGGCACCCCGCGCCACTCCGCCTCCGCGAACGCCTCCGGCCCCCAGGGCCACCAGTCCACGGGGTTCTCGGCGTGCTGCAACAGGTACGGGGAGGTCGCGTGTGCCAGCCGGTTCGCCATGGCGGCAGTATTTCAGGCGCCCGGCTCGCTGCGGGAACGGCCCGGCGGGGCGTCGTGCTCGGATGTGACGGGAAATCATCGTGACGGCCGCCGCCGAAACGGACGTCTCGACGGCGGCCACAGGCGAACGGCCTGGTTCACGGACTGGTGGGAAGCCCCTATCGGGAACTACCCGGGCTGCGGCTACTCGGCGTCCGACTGCTGCCGCAGCTGATCCAGCGGCCTTCACCTCGCCAGGAAGCCGCCCGGCGCCCTGCCTCCGAGGCCCGTACCGGCCGGCGTGCCGGCGCCCCGGCGTGGCGGCGCCGTCAGGGGGTCCGCCGGCCTGTTCCGGCGGTCGTCGCGGTGCGCGGTCTCGGGGCCAGGGCCGTGCGCAGCGCCGGGGTGAGGACGTGGCGGATCTCGGACGGGGTGAGGGCGGCGGGGGTGGGCAGCGGGTTGAGGTAGCGGGTGTAGATGAGGCCGCCGAGGATCGTCACCACGGCCGTGGCGCGGGCGGTGGCGTCCCGGCCGCCGAGAAATTCAACGAGTCGGGCCAGCAGCTCGTGTTCCAGGTATTCGCGGAGCACGTGCGCGGCCTCGTCGCCCTGGGCGGTGAGTTGCCGGAAGTCGGCGTCCTCCCACAGTTCCGTCACCGCGTCGACCAGGCGGTCGGGAAGGGTGGCCGGCTCGCCGCCGAGGACCTCGTCCACTGCCAGCACGTTGGCGCACTGGAACTGCATCACCTCCGCGAACAGGCCCTTCTTCGAACCGAAGTGGTACGCGATGAGTGCCGGGTCGACCCCGGCGGCCTCGGCCACCGCGCGCAGGGTGGTGCGCCGGTAGCCGCGTTCCAGGAACAGCGCGCGGGCCACCGGGACGATCGACTCGCGGGTCGGCGGGTTGCCGCGCGGGCGGCCTCGGGGGCGGGCGGGGGCGGGGGCGGGGTTATTCATCGTCGTTGAGCCTCGCGTTCCGGGATCGGCAGAGTCAAGGGCGTTCCAGGACCCACACGGAGGGATGACCCGACACCATGCGCATCACCGTCTTCGGCGCCGCCGGACCGACCGGCCGCCACCTCACCGACCAGGCCCTCTCGGCCGGACACGAAGTCGTCGCGGTGACCCGCCGCGCGGGTTCGGTCGCCGAACGGCCGGGCCTGACCGTGGCGGTCGCCGACGCCACCGATCCGGCGGCCGTCGACGCCGCGGTCGCCGGGACGGACGCCGTGCTGTCCGCGCTGGGCGCGCGTTTCAGCAAGGAGGCCGTCACCACGTACTCGGCGAGCGCCACGGCGATCACCGGGGCCATGGCCCGGCACGGCGTCAAGCGGCTGCTCGCCGTCAGCTCCAGCATCGCCGACCCGAACTGGCGCCCCACCGGCGCGCACTTCTTCAACCACGTGCTCGACCCGCTGGTGAACCGGCGCCTGGGCCGCACCCTCCACGAGGACATGCGCCGCATGGAGGCCGTGATCCGGCGGACGGACCTCGACTGGACCCTGGTCCGGCCCTCGGGCCTCTTCGAGCACCCGGTCGTCACGGACTTCCGCACCGCACAGGACAGCGCCGACGGCGTCTTCACCGCCCGCGCCGACCTCGCCGCGAGCATGCTGCGCGAACTGGAGGAGCGCAGGTACGTCCGCGCCCCGATGGGCGTCATCACCACGGCCGTGAAGCCGAACATCGCCAAGCTGATCTGGCAGGAGGGGGTGAAGAAGAAGTGAGCCGGGCGACCCTCGAACTCCCGCCCTCCACCAGGGTCTTCCTCACCCGCCCCGCCACGGCCTGCTTCACCACCCTGCGCCCCGACGGCACCCCGCACGTCACCCCGGTCCGCTTCACCTTCGACGCGGCCGCCAGCCTGGCCCGGGTGACCACCCGGGCGGGATCCCGCAAGGCCCGGAACGTGGCGGCGGGCGGCCCGGCGGCCCGGGTCGCGCTCTGCCAGGCGGAGGGCTTCCGCTGGGCCACCTTGGAGGGCCGGGCCACCGTCACCGACGACCCCGCCCGCCTGGCCGAGGCGATCCGCCGCTACACCGCCCGCTACCGCGCGGCCCCGCCGACCCCGCCGGACCTGGTCGTCGTCGAGATCGCCGTCGACCGCGTCCTGAGCCCCAACTCCTGACTCCCACCGGTGAAACGGAAGTGACATCCGCAATGCCCACCCTCCCCGTCCTCGGCTCCACCCTCCACTACCGCGAGTCCGGCGACCCCGACGGGCTGCCGTTCGTCTTCCTCCACGGCAACCCCACCTCCTCGCACCTGTGGCGCAACGTCCTGCCGGGCGTGGCCGCGCCCGGCCGCCGCCTGCTGGCCCCCGACCTCATCGGCATGGGCGAGTCCGGCAAGCCGGACATCGCCTACACCTTCGACGACCACGCCCGCTACCTCGACGCCTGGTTCGACGCCCTGGGCCTCACCGAGGCCGTCCTCGTCGGCCACGACTGGGGCGGCGCGCTCGCCTTCGACCGGGCCGCCCGCCTCCCGGACCGCGTCCGCGGCCTCGCCTTCACCGAGACGATCGTCAAGCCCCTGGTCGGCGACGAGTTCCCGGCGGCCGGACGGGAGTTGTTCACCCTCCTGCGCACCCCCGGGGTGGGCGAGGAGATGGTCCTGGAGAAGTCGCTGTTCGTCGAAGGGCTCCCGCAGACACTGGCCACCCCGCTCGCCCCCGCCGACCTGGAGGTCTACCGCCGCCCCTTCCCGACCCCGCACAGCCGCCGCCCGGTGCTGGCGTGGACGCGCATGATGCCGCTGGACGGCGAGCCCGCCGACGTCGTGGCCCGCATCGAACGCTACGACGCCTGGCTGGCCGCCAGCCCCGAAGTCCCCAAACTGCTGGCCGCATTCGAACCGGGCCCGGGCGCGATGACCGACCACGGCGCCGTGGCCTGGTGCGAGGAGAACATCGCGGGCCTGGAGGTCTCCCGCCACGGCCCGGCCGGCCACCACTCCCCGGAGGACCGCCCCGAGGAACTGGCCGCGTCGATCCACGCCTGGGCCGACCGCCACGGACTGGCCCGCCGGTAGGGCCGGCGCACCGGGCCGTCCGCGCACCGCCGGCGGGCGGCCGACGCACCGGGCGGCCCGGAGGCCGCCGCGCGCCGGGAGGTCAGTCGTCCTTGGGGTCCGGCTGCTCGGTGAAGTCGATCTTCTTGAAGCGGGCGTTCATCGACTTCAGGAGGAACCAGGTGGCGACGCCGAGAGCCGCGAAGACGACGAAGCCGAGCAGGCCAGGGGTGACCTTGGCCTCGTCGAGGGCCAGGGTGGCGGCGAGCTGGACGGGGTTCACGGGGGTGCTCATTCCTCCATGGTGACCCGGCCTTAAGACGGCCGGGTCACCGGGGGGTGGTACGGGGCGGGGCGAAGCGGGGCGAAACGACCGCGGGGGCTACTTGCGCAGGCCCGCGAAGAGGTCGCTCTCGGGCAGGTCGGTCTCCACCAGGGACTTGGCGAGTTCGTAGTCCTCGGTGGGCCAGACCTCGCGCTGGATGTCGAGCGGGACGCGGAACCAGGGCCCGTCGGGGTCGATCTGGGTGGCGTGGGCGATCAGCGCCTTGTCGCGGGTCTCGAAGAAGTCGGCGCACTCGACCCGGGTGGTGATCTCCCGCTCGGCCCGGCCGGACTTCTCCCAGCCCTCGATCCACTCGCCGTACGGGGAGTCGTGCCCGTTCTCGCTGAGGTAGGCGTGCAGGGCGCGGATCCGGCCCATCGGGAAGCCGTGGTTGTAGTACAGCTTGGACGGCTGCCAGGGCTCGCCGGCCTCGGGGTACGCCTCGGGGTCGCCGGCCGCCTCGAAGGCCGCCATGGTGATCTTGTGGGTCATGATGTGGTCGGGGTGCGGGTAGCCGCCGTTCTCGTCGTACGTGGTGATCACGTGCGGGCGGAACTCGCGGATCAGCTTGACCAGGGTGCCGGCCGCGACCTCGACCTCCTCCAGGGCGAAGCAGCCCTCGGGCAGCGGGGGCAGCGGGTCGCCCTCCGGGAGGCCGGAGTCGACGTAGCCGAGCCACGCCTGCTGGACGCCGAGGATCTCCCGGGCGGCGTCCATCTCCTTGCGGCGGACCTCGTGGATGTTCTCCTCGACCCACGCGTCGCCCTGGAGCTTGGGGTTGAGAATCGACCCCCGCTCCCCGCCGGTGCACGTGGCGACCAGGACCTCCACCCCCTGGTCCACGTACATCGCCATGGTGGCGGCGCCCTTGCTGGACTCGTCGTCCGGGTGCGCGTGCACCGCCATCAAACGCAACTGCTCGCTCAACGCCTGATCCCCTTCAGGTACAGGTATGTCCGGGTTCGTCGGGCCGGCTCCCCCGCCGCCTCTGGCGCGGACGTGCCCCTCCTATAGTGACGGACTGGAGGGCCCGTCCATTCCCACCGAAGGACGAACGCCGCTCCGCGAAAGGACCGATCCCCGCCATGGACCACAGCCCTACGCCCGAGCCCCGGCCCGGAACGCGCACCGCGCCGGAGCCGGCGGCGCAGCCGGCCCCGCAGTCCGCGCCGCCGGCCGGCCGCTACAGCCGCGTCGACGACCGGGCGGCCGACCGCAGGCTGCGGGTGGCCGCGGTGGTGTGCGGGGTGCTGTTCCTGGGGCTGATCGCCTGGCTGGGCGGCTCGTACCTGCTGCGCGAGACCGAGCTGAACGGTACGGTGCCGACCTTCCAGACGGTCTCGGACACCGAGGTGCAGCTGCAGCTGTCGGTGCGCAAGAGCGAGGGCACCTCCGGGGTGTGCACGGTGCGCTCGCAGGGGGCGGACGGCGCGGTGGTCGGCCAGTCGGACTTCCAGGTCCCGGCGGCGGGCAGCAGCTACGACGAGGTGGTCACGCTGCGCACCACGGCCCGCGGCACCACCGCGGAACTGCTCGGCTGCACCCCCGACAAGAAGTGACCCGCCCGCGGAGCGACCCGCCCGGGGAATGACCCGCCCGGAAAGCGACCCGCCCGGGGAGTGACCCGCGGGGGGTGACCCGCAGGGGGTGACCGCCCGCGCCGCCCGCTCGCTCACCCTTTCGGAGGGCATCGCCGCGCGGCCGGGCCGCGCCCGCCCGCAGCCCTCCCGTCCGGGCCCGGAACTTGTTAGGCTCGTGATTTCGCCCCTTCCGCGCCGACCGGCTCGGGAGCGGGCGTTGCTTTGCATCTGCCCAGAAAATCGACCCACCGCCGCCGGTCCACCCCCGGGGCGGCGCCAGCACCGACGAGGAGCACCCTGTGACCCAGACCAACGATGACGTGACCTGGCTCACTCAGGACCACTACAACAAGCTCAAGGCCGAGCTTGACCACCTGACCGGGCCCTGGCGCATCGAGATCGCCCAGAAGATCGAGGCCGCGCGCGAGGAGGGCGACCTCAAGGAGAACGCCGGCTACCACGCGGCCAAGGACGAGCAGGGCAAGACCGAGGCGCGGATCCGCCAGCTGACCCAGCTGCTGGAGCGGGCGAAGGTCGGCGAGGCCCCGGCCGACTCGGGCGTGGTGGCCCCAGGCATGCTGGTGAAGGTCGCCTTCGACGGCGACGAGGACGACACCATGGAGTTCCTGCTGGCCTCCCGCGAGGTCACCGACGGCGACATCGACGTGTACTCCCCGCAGTCGCCGCTGGGCCGGGCCATCATCGGCAAGTCGGTGGGCCAGGACGCCCAGTACGAGCTGCCGAACGGCAAGAAGGCCGGCGTGAAGATCATCGACGCCAAGCCGTTCTCCGGCTGACCTGCGCGAACGCGTGACGACGGCCGCTCCCCCGGGTG
>NZ_JBHUWH010000241.1:0-11583 GCF_042670125.1 Kitasatospora sp. NPDC057198
GGCTCCCAGTAGACGACTGGGTTGATAGGCCGGATATGGAAGCCCTGTGAGGGGTGGAGTTGACCGGTACTAATAGGCCGAGGGCTTGTCCTCAGTTGCTCGCGTCCACTGTGTTGTTCTGAAACAACGACCCCCACCGTCACGGGTGGGCGGTAGTTTCACCGTGTTTCGGTGGTCATAGCGTGAGGGAAACGCCCGGTTACATTCCGAACCCGGAAGCTAAGCCTCACAGCGCCGATGGTACTGCAGGGGGGACCCTGTGGGAGAGTAGGACGCCGCCGAACAATCTTTGAAGGAAAAGCCCCCCGACGGGACGTCGGGGGGCTTTTTCGCGTTCCCGGGGCCGAAATCGGAGTTCGGGGCCGGAAGGGCAGAAGGCCGACCGCGGGGGCAGGCGAAGAGGTGTGTGTTGCCGGGTGGGGCGGTGCACGGCACACTGTGGCGTCATGGTCGTGGAGCAGGGCGAGGGGGCCGGCGGCAGAGCCGGTCAGGGCGACGGCGACTTTCGGGTGTTCTACGAGGCTGCGTACGGGCAGCTGGTCGCGCACCTGTATGCGCTGACGGGTGATCTGGGCGAGGCGCAGGACGCCGCCCAAGAGGCGTTCGTCCGGGCGTGGAACCACTGGGGGCGGCTGGTGTCGCACGAGAATCCGGTGGCTTGGGTCCGGTTGACGGGGCAGCGGATCGCGATCAGTCGGTGGCGGCGGGCGCGGACGGCGTTGCAGAGCTGGATCCGGCACGGGGACGGGCAGCGGTCGCCGGTTCCGGGGCCTGGGCCGGAGACGGTGGCGTTGGTGGAGGCGTTGCGGCAGTTGCCGGAGGCACAGCGGTCGGCGTTGGTGTGGCACCACATGGGAGGGCGTTCGGTGGCGGAGATCGCCGCGGACGAAGGGGTGCCGGTGGGGACGGTGAAGGCGCGGCTGCACCGGGGGCGGCAGGCGTTGGCGGTGCTGTTGGGGGAAGAGCCTGCGGCGGTCGTCGAGGAGCCGGTGGTCGCCCCGCTGGGGCCGGTTCGGGCGGCTGCCGCGGGTGAGCGGCGGAGGGCGGGGGAGCCGCGGATGACGGGGGTCGGTAGTGCTGGAGGGGGGCCGGTGGCTGTGGAGTTGACGGGGGATCGGGTGCGGGTGGCGGAGGACTGCGGTTCTCGTGTCTAGGCCCGAACTCCCGGAGGTGGACGAGGCGGAGGACCGTCCGGCGATCGGTGCTGTCCGTCTGGAGACGATGTTCGACGGGCTGCGGCGCGATGTGGCGTTGAGGGTGCCGGTGCCGGGGAACGCGGAGGTGGTGCGGCGCGGGGCGCGGCGTCGGCAGCGGCGTCGGGCGGGCGCGATGGCCGGGGTCGGTGTGCTGGGTGCCGCGGCGCTGTGGACGGCGACGTCGGTGGCGCCGGTGCGGTCCGGGCACGAGGCGGCTGGAGTGCCGGTGGAACGGTCGGTGCTGCCGGTGCCGAAGGCGACGGTCACGTTGACGTTCGCTCCGAAGTCCCCGCTTCCGTCGTTGTCGTCGGCTCCGGCGTGGATGCTGTCGCCGTTGGGTTCGGCGGGGCCGGAGGTGCGGAAGCTGGCGCTGGAGGCGACGCGGCTGCCGAAGGTGACGGGCTGGTACGGCCCCTGGTCGTTGGTGTCGTCGGGCGGTGCGTCGGCGTCTGCGTCGGCGCACGCCTCGGGGACGGCGGGGCTGCCGGACACCGACGGGGCACCGGGCACGGCGGGGGCGTCGGGGGCGTCGGGGGCGTCGGGGGCGTCGGCGACCGCGACCGGGTCGGCCGGGGCCTCGGAGACGGCGCAGACGGCGCAGACGGCCGGTGCGCCGGGCACCGGGCCGGGCGGGGCGTTCGCAAACGGGTGCGTGCCGGGGCTGGTGGCGACGGTGGGCGCGGTGCAGGTGTGGGGGGAGGCGTACACGGACGGCACCGGCGAAGCCGACGGCACGGGCGAAGCGGACGGAGCGAGCAGGACGGGCGGTACGAGCGGGACGGGCGGGACGGGCGGTGGGGATGCGGAGACGGTGGCGTACCAGTACGTGCTGGAGTTCTCGACGCCGGCGGAGGCGGTGGCGGTGGGGGCCCGGATGCTGTCGGGTGAGGACTGCCGGGTGGCCGGGTGGACGGTGGGGGAGCGGGCCGCCGGGGTGGTGGCGTGGGGGCGGCGGCAGCCCTCGGCGGCGGCCGAGGAGGTCGCGGTGCACGTCAGCGGGTCGAGGGTGGCGGTGATGGCGGTGCACCGGGGCGGCAGCGGGGTGACGCCGGAGTCCGGGGCGTCGTACCCGTTCCGGGTGGCGGCGGCGGAGTTCCTGGCGCTGGGGGAGCCCGGCTCGACGGGGTCGTCCGCGGCGGCGTCGAAGTCGCCGGGTGCGAAACCGTAGTGGGTGGCGGGTTCGGCGGGCTCGCGGGGCGGCCGGACCCGCCGGGGGCGCGGGCGGCTCGAAAAAACTTCGGAACCCGATGCAACCCGCCTGCTTCGGGCCGCGTTGGAGTGTTGGGACCGTCGCCGTGTGGGCGGCGGTCAACGGGGGACATCGGACCGGTCGGTCGGGGCAGAACAGGGGACTGCCCCGCCCGCCCGGTCCGGTGGCGTCCCGGGGCGACAGGCCGTGGTGAGCCCGTACGGGGTTCGGGCCGGAGGGGAATGGCGTGGGGGTGGAGACCGTGAGTGTGGCGGCCGTGCCGGATTTCGAGGAACTGCGCAGGCGGGCGGCCGCGGACGGGCCGCCTCCGGCGGAGGGCATGGTGGTGTGCGAGAACCTGGTGCGCATCCACCGCTCCGAGGGTGTCGAGGTGCAGGCCCTGCAGGGGTTGGACCTGCTGGTCGAGGAGGGGGAGCTGATCGCGGTGGTCGGCGCCTCGGGTTCGGGCAAGTCGACGCTGCTGGGGATCCTCGCGGGGCTGGACGTGCCGACGGCGGGCAGCGCCCGGGTGGCCGGGCACGACCTGCTGGCGATGGGCAAGCGCGAGCGGCTGGAGTTCCGCCGGCGCACGGTCGGGTTCGTCTGGCAGCAGACGGCGCGCAACCTGCTGCCGTACCTGACGGCGGTGGAGAACGTGATGCTGCCGATGGGGTACGCGAGCGTGCCGCGGCGGGACCGGCGGCGGCTGGCGGGGGAGCTGCTGGAGCTGTTGGGGATCGGGCACCTGGCGGGCCGGCGTCCGGACGAGATGTCGGGCGGTGAGCAGCAGCGGGTGGCGATCGCGGTGGCGAACGCGAACTCCCCGGCGCTGCTGCTGGCGGACGAGCCGACGGGCGAGCTGGACAGTGCGACCAGCGAGGAGATCTTCGCGGCGCTGCGTTCGGTGAACGAGGAGCTGGGGGTGACGGTGCTGATCGTCACCCACGACCTCATGGTGGCGCAGGAAGTGCGCCGGACCGTGCGGATCCGCAACGGGCGGACCTCCACGGAGGTGTTGCGTCCCGAGCGGGGCGAGCCGGGCGTGGAGTACGCGGTGCTGGACCGGGTGGGCCGGTTGCAGCTGCCGCAGGACTTCACGGAGGCGTTGCAGCTCAGCCGTCGGGTGCGGCTGGCGTTGGAAGAGGACCACATCGGGGTGTGGCGGGCCGAGGAAGAGGTGCAGGGGTGAACGACGGCGCGATGGTGGTCGTGGAGGACGTGCACCGCACGTTCGGTGCGGGTGACCGGGCGGTGCACGCGGTGCGCGGGGTGTCGTTCACCGCGCGGGCGGGGGAGCTGACGGCGCTGCGGGGCCGGTCGGGTTCGGGCAAGACGACGCTGCTGAACCTGGTGGGCGGGCTGGACACGCCGTCCGCGGGGAAGATCAGCATCGCCGGGACGGACCTGGCGGGCCTGGACGAGGCGGGCCGGCTGGAGCTGCGGCGGGACCGGATCGGTTTCGTGTTCCAGTCGTTCGGGCTGATCTCGGTGCTGACGGCGGCGGAGAACGTCGGGGTGCCGATGCGGCTGCGCAAGGTGGCGGTGAAGGAGCGCGAGGAGCGGATCCGGACGCTGCTGGCGATGGTGGGCCTGGCAGAGCACGCGGAGCAGCGGCCGACCGAGATGTCGGGCGGCCAGCAGCAGCGGGTGGCGGTGGCGCGGGCGCTGGCGAACGAGCCGGCGCTGCTGATCGCGGACGAGCCGACCGGCCAGCTGGACTCGGACACCGGGTTGGCGATCATGCAGTTGCTGCGGGCGGTGGTGCGCAGCGAGGGCGTGACGGCGCTGGTGGCGACGCACGACCCGCAGCTGATGGAGCTCGCGGACCGGGTCCTGGAGCTGCGGGACGGCAAGATCGTCGAGTAGTCGAGTAGTCGAGTAGTCGAGTAGTCGAGCACTCGAGCACTCGGGGCGGCGGACGGGCTCGGGCGGCCGTGTGGGGTCGCCCGAGCCGTCGCCGTTCCGGGGCCGGCCGGGTCAGGGGCGGTCAGGGACGGTCAGGGCGTCCAGAGGGTGCGGACCTGCTCGGCGATCCGGTGGCCCTGGGCCCGGCCGGCTTCGGCGGAGGGGGCGCGGACGGCGCCGTCGAGCGGGTTGGGGCCGGCCGCGGCGAGGGAGTCCTCGTCGGGGGTGACGGCGAGGACCCTGCCGGTGGTCTCCAGGAGGGCCAGTTCGGCGGCGAGCGACTGGTCGGTCATCGGGGCGAGCACCAGGACGGCCTGCTGCCCGGTCATCAGGTCGGCGTTGTTGGAGCTGCGGACGCCGCCGTCCATGTAGCGGCGGCCGTCGATCTCGACGGTGGGCCAGATGCCGGGGACGGCGCAGCTGGCGGCGACCGCGTCGACCAGGGTGACGCCGCTGTGGCGGTCGAAGGTGCGGGGTTCGCCGGTCTCGGCGTCGACGGCGGTGAGGGTGAGCGGCCAGGCGGGCCAGTCGTGCCGGGGGAGGCGGCCGGCGATGACGGCGAGCCGGTCGGCGGCGGGGACGGTGTCGGCGGCGAGGGCGAGCGCGCCGATGCGGCGGCGCAGTTCGGTGTGGTCCTCGATCCGGGCGATCAGCTCGCCGATGGTTTCGAAGAGGGCGCCGAGGGCTTCGGCGGGCGGGGTGATCTCGGGGTTCTGCAGGGCCGGGTCGGTCTGCCGTCGGTAGAGCTCGGCGAGCGGGAGGCCGGAGGCGAGCTGTCCGGCGACGGCGGCGCCGGCGGAGGTGCCGAGGACGTGGTCGGCTGTGCCGGGGACGTCGATGCCGGCTTCGGCGAGGCCGTGCAGCAGGCCGGTCTCCCAGGAGATCCCGGCGAGTCCGCCGCCGCCGAGTACGAGTCCGCGCATGGTGGTTCCCCCTCGAATCGTTCGGTTCCCCGGCATTCTGGCGCACGGTTCGTCGGGGGCGTCAAGAACGTGACAGCTCTTCGCCGGAGGCCGTCTGATCAGCGGATGGTGCGGCTTCTGCCTGCGGTCTCTGAGCCCTGGCGCACACGGCCGGCGGCAGGCTGCGGAGCCACCCCGGGGCGGCCTCGGGGGCCGGCAAGACCTACGCGATGCCGGTCGGGACGCACCGCCGGGTCGACCGGGGCCGAGGTGGTGGCCGGTCTGGTGGAGACCCACGGCCGGGCCCGCACCGCCGAACTGCTGGAGGGGCTGGAGAGCGTTCCGCGCCGGACGGCGGCCCACCGGGGCGCCGAGTCCACCGGGCGGGACCTGGATGCCGGGCCGGCCCGCAGCCCGGCGTTCGTCCTGGTCGTCGACGGGCTCGCCCGCACCAGCGTCCCCGGCTTGCGCGACGCCAAGCGCTGGCAGGACGTGGGGAGCCGCCGGCGGCCGGGAGCGTGCGCCTCGACGTACCGGAGTCGCTGTCGATGGTCCGGCCGACGCCGGGCTGCTGGAGCGGGTGCCGGCCAGCCCGGTGGAGAACGCCGTCAAGCGCGGAGCGCCCGGGTCACCCGTCCTGGTGAAGGCGGATCTGCTGGAGTGCACCGGACGGGTCGAACTGCGGGTGGTCGACCGCGACCCCGGCGTCCCCGGGGAGGCCCGGCGGCGGCCCGCGGCTTCGTCGAGGCGATGGACGGCACCGTCACCGTCGGGCCGAGGACACCCCCGGCGGCGGACTGACCGCGGTGGTCTCGCCGCCCGCCGCCCCGACGTGGTCGTCCTCGGCCTGGGCCTGCCCGACGTGGACGGCGTCGGGGTGGTCCGCGGTCTGCGCGGCTGGACCAGGGGGCCGCTCATCGTACTGTCCGCCCGGCACGCCTCCGACGGGAAGGCCGAGGCGCTGGACGCCGGCGCCGACGACTGTGTCACCAAGCCGTTCGGCACGGACGAGCCGATGGACGGGCCGCCGGCCCGGATGCGGGGCGCCGTCCGCCGGGTCGAACCGGTCACCGCCGAGGGTGAGCCGGTGGCCGCCACCGACGGCTTCACCGTCGACCCGGCCGCCGAGAAGGCCGGCCGACAGGGCGCGGACGTCCGGCTCACCCCCACCGGCTGGTACCTGCCCGCAAGGAGGCCGACTACCTGCGGGTCTTCCTGGTGCAGTGCAGCTGCGCCGCAAGCCGGGAGCCGGGAGCCGGGGCCGACCCCCCGCCCCGGCACTTCACCACCGAACCGGACCGGGGCCACCGCTTCGAGCCGTGACCGAACGCCGGTGCGCGGCGGGCGGGTCCGTGACCGACCCCACGTCCGGCCCTGCCGTCCGGCACCGGCGAACCGGTACCCTTCCGGCATGAGTGGTGACAACATCGGCGACCAGCCGCAAGGCCGTTTCCGCCGCATGCTGAGCCGGTGGACCTCCTCCTCCGAGGAGCTGGAGGCCGAGGAGCTGCGGCAGGACACCGCGGAGGCGGGCTGCACCCCGATCGCCGCCTGCGGCGACCGCGAGATCGTCACCGTCGCGGGCACGCTGCGCACCGTCACGCTGCGCCCGCGCGCGGGGGTTCCCGCGCTGGAGGCCGAACTGTTCGACGGTACCGAGGCACTGGACGTGGTGTGGCTGGGCCGGCGCTCGATCGTGGGCATCGAGCCGGGCCGCCGCCTGATCGCCAGCGGCCGGATCAGCCACGCACGCGGGCGCCGCGTGCTCTTCAACCCCCGCTACGAGCTGCGTCCGGTGGGACACGGGAGCGAGACCGCGTGAGCAACGAGGCGATCAGCGTGAGCGCGCACGGCCCGCAGGGCCCGCGGGACGACGAGCAGCCGGACCCCGGGGTGTACGAGCCGGCCCAGCAGCCGGCCCAGCAGTCGGCGGAGCCCGAGCGGGACGCCTCGAAGGAGGCCGCCGAGACGGTGCTCAAGGCGTTCGGCGGCGTGCGCGGCATGGTCGACATGACGCTGCCGGGCCTGGTGTACATCGTCGCGTTCAACATCACCCACAAGGTGCCGGCCGCCGCCTGGTCGGCGCTGGCGCTGTGCGCGGTGTTCGTGGTGGTCCGGCTGGCCCGCCGGGAGACCATCCAGCACGCCTTCTCCGGCGTGTTCGGCGTGGCGATCGGCGCCTGGATCTCGATGAAGACCGGCAAGGCCGAGGACTTCTACCTGCCCGGCCTGCTGTGGAACGTCGGCTACTGCGTGGCGCTGGCGGCCTCCGCGCTGGCGCGCTGGCCGATGATCGGCGTGATGCTCGGTCCGATCACCGGCGAGATGTTCACCTGGCGCAAGCAGAACCCGGGCCGGCTGGCCGCCTACACCAAGGCCACCTGGGCCTGGGTGCTGATCATGGGCCTGAAGCCGCTGGTCCTGTTCCCGCTGTGGGCCTCCGGGCAGATCAACCTGCTGGGCTGGCTGAAGGTCGCGCTCGGCATCCCGCCGCTGCTGCTGGCGATGTACGTGACCTGGCGGATCCTGCTGACCGCGCCGCCGCCGATCAAGGCGGAGCTGGACGCGGAGGACGAGGACGAGCCGCAGAAGTGACCGAAGGGCCCCGCGCGGTGCGCGGGGCCCTTCGCCGTGCGGAGGACGCGGGATCAGCCGGCCAGCAGCGTCTCCAGCTCCTCCTCGCGCTCCTGGGCGGCGACGAACAGCAGCTCGTCGCCGGCCTCCAGGGTGTCGTTGCCGCCGGGGACCAGCACCCGCCCCTCGCGGATGATGGTGACCAGCGCGGTGTCCACCGGCCAGGCGACGTCGCCGACCCGGGTGCCGACCAGGTCGGTGTCCGCGGCCAGGGTCAGCTCGACCAGGTTGGCGTTGCCCTGGGAGAAGCGCATCAGGCGGACCAGGTCGCCGACGCTCACCGCCTCCTCGACCAGGGCCGACATCAGGCGCGGGGTGGAGACGGCGACGTCCACGCCCCAGGACTCGTTGTACAGCCACTCGTTCTTCGGGTTGTTCACCCGGGCGACCACCCGCGGCACGCCGTACTCGGTCTTGGCGAGCAGCGACACCACCAGGTTGACCTTGTCGTCGCCGGTGGCGGCGATCACCACGTGGCAGCGCTGCAGCGCCGCCTCGTCCAGCGAGGTGATCTCGCAGGCGTCGGCGAGCAGCCACTCGGCGAGCGGGACGCGTTCCACCGAGATGGAGTTCGGGTTCTTGTCGATCAGCAGGACCTCGTGGCCGTTCTCCAGGAGCTCCCCGGCGATGGAACGGCCGACGGCTCCGGCTCCGGCGATGGCGACGCGCATCAGTGACCAGCCTCCTCGGGGTCCTTCGCGAACGCCGCCTCGACCGCGGTCAGTTCGTTGCGGCGCAGCATCACGTGCACCAGGTCGCCCTCCTGGACCACCATCTGCGGGGTGGGCAGCGTGCCCTCGCCGACCCGGGTGACGAACGCCACCCGGACGCCGGCGGCCTCCTCCAGTTCGGCGAGCCGGTGGCCGATCCAGGCCGGGGCGAACGCGACCTCGGCGAGCTGCACGGAGCCCGACGGGTCCTGCCAGAGCGGCTCGGCGCCGCTGGGCAGCAGCCGGCGCAGCATCTGGTCGGCGGTCCAGCGGACGGTGGCGACGGTCGGGATGCCCAGGCGCTGGTAGACCTCGGCGCGGCGCGGGTCGTAGATGCGGGCCGCGACGTGCTCGACGCCGAAGTTCTCGCGGGCCACCCGGGCCGCGATGATGTTCGAGTTGTCACCGCTGGAGACGGCGGCGAAGGCGCCCGCCTCCTCGATGCCGGCTTCCTTCAGGGTGTCCTGGTCGAAGCCCACGCCGGTGACCCGACGGCCGTTGAAGCCCGCGCCGAGCCGGCGGAAGGCGGTCGGGTCCTGGTCGATGACCGCGACCGAATGGCCTTGTTTCTCGAGCGTTCTGGCGAGGGCGGAGCCTACGCGTCCGCAGCCCATGATGACGATGTGCACGCGCCTACCTCACCCGGTCCGTTGGGGTCATGACCTGCGTAAACACCGCTCATCGTCCTTCCGTGCCCCCGATTTCGGGGGCCAGTAGTCGGCCGCGCCTGTGATCCGACGCGAGGGGCAACTCGGTGTTGCCCGCTATTCCTTCTGCCGACACGCTAGCCGGTCCGCCGAACACAGTCTCGACCAAGGTGGCCCCGCGAGGCATCCGGTGCCACCGGGAGCCCTTACGATCCCTTGTTGTGCCTATGCCTGCTGACCTACCGAAACGCATCCTGATCGGGCGTGCGCTGCGCAGCGACAAGCTGGGGGAGACGCTCCTCCCCAAGCGGATCGCGCTGCCGGTGTTCGCCTCGGACGCGCTCTCCTCCGTCGCGTACGCGCCCGAGGAGATCCTGTTGACGCTGTCGCTGGCCGGTGCCTCGGCCATCCACTTCTCGTGGCAGATCGGCGTCGTGGTCGCCATCGTGATGCTCGCGGTGGTCGCCTCCTACCGGCAGAACGTGCACGCCTACCCCAGCGGAGGCGGTGACTACGAGGTCGCCACCGTCAACCACGGGCCGAACTCCGGCCTGGTGGTGGCGAGCGCGCTCATGGTCGACTACATCCTCACCGTGGCGGTGTCGACCACCTCCGGCGTGGCCAACGTGGTCTCGGCGGTGCCCGCGCTGCGCGGGCACGAGATGGCGCTGTCGGTGTTCCTGGTCATCCTGCTGATGGGCATGAACCTGCGCGGCGTGCGCGAGTCCGGCACGGCGTTCGCCGTCCCGACGTACGCGTTCATGGTCGGCGTGATGGGCATGGTGGTGTACGGCCTGGTCCGGCACTTCGGGTTCGGGGCCGCGCTGCCCGCGGAGAGCGCCTCGTACCACCTGGCGGCGACGCCCGGGAACGGCTCGCTGGCCGGGTTCGCGCTGGTGTTCCTGCTGCTGAAGGCGTTCTCCTCGGGCTGTGCCGCGCTGACCGGTGTCGAGGCGATCTCCAACGGCGTGCCCGCGTTCCGCAAGCCGAAGAGCAAGAACGCGGCCACCACGCTGCTGATGATGGCCTCCATCGCCGTGACGATGTTCATGGGCATCATCTACCTGGCCCACCTGACCGGCACGCAGATGGCCGAGAACCCGGCCGAGCAGCTGGTCGGCGCGCCCGCGGACTACCACCAGAAGACCGTGCTGGCGCAGATCTCCGAGGCGGTGTTCTCCAACTTCACGCCCGGCTTCTACTTCGTCGCCGCCACCACCGGCCTGATCCTGGTGCTGGCCGCGAACACCGCGTTCAACGGCTTCCCGGTGCTCGGCTCGATCCTCGCCCAGGACCGCTACCTGCCCCGGCAGCTGCACACCCGCGGCGACCGGCTCGCCTTCTCCAACGGCATCGTGCTGCTGGCCGGCGCGGCGATCCTGTTCATCGTGGCGTTCGGCGCCGACCCGAACCGGCTGATCCAGCTGTACATCGTCGGCGTCTTCGTGGCCTTCAACATGAGCCAGTCCGGCATGATCCGGCACTGGACCAGGCTGCTGCGCACCGAGACCGACCCGAAGAAGCGCGCCCACATGCAGCGCAGCCGGGCGATCAACACCTTCGGCCTGGTGATGACCATGGCCGTGCTGATCGTGGTGCTCGCCACCAAGATCGGCCACGCCTGGATCGCCATCGCCCTGATGGTCGTCCTGTTCGTCGTGATGAAGGCCATCCGCCGGCACTACGACCGGGTCAGCGCCGAGCTCAAGGCCGCCGAGGAGCCCGACGACGCCGCCCCGCCGACCCGGGTGCACGCCATCGTGCTGGTCTCCAAGATCCACAAGCCCGCGCTGCGCGCCCTCGCGTACGCCCGCCTGGCCCGCGCCCAGACCCTGGAGGCCGTCACCGTCAACGTCGACCCGGTGGACACCGCGGCGCTGCGCCAGGACTGGGAGGAGCGCGGCCTGGACGTGCCGCTGAAGGTCCTCGACTCGCCCTACCGCGAGGTCACCGGGCCGGTGCTGGAGTACGTCAAGAACCTGCGCCGCTCCAGCCCGCGCGACGTGGTCGCGGTCTACATCCCCGAGTACGTGGTCGGCCACTGGTACGAGCACCTGCTGCACAACCAGAGCGCGCTGCGGCTCAAGGGACGCCTGCTGTTCAAGCCCGGCGTGATGGTGACCTCCGTACCCTGGCAGTTGGAGTCCTCGGAGCGGCGCAAGGCGCCCAAGGCGTGGTCCGCGCCCGGCGCGGTGCGCCGCGGCGAGCCGCGGCGGCGTCCGACGGCGGGCGGGCCGGGCGATCCGGCCGGGTCCGCGGGCCGGACCGGCGGACCGGACGCCGGCCGGGCCGACGGGTCGGGCGGCGGGTCGGACGCCGCGCCGCGCGACTGAGCGCCCGCGCTGCCCCCTCCGGTCTCCGGATGGCCTTCAATGGGCCCGTGGCGGATCGTTCCCGGTC
>NZ_JBHUWH010000242.1:0-11503 GCF_042670125.1 Kitasatospora sp. NPDC057198
GTGCGTAGGGGGGCCGGTGGTTCAGGGGGAGTCCGCGGTGCGTGCGCCGGCCGCGCCGATCGCCCGGTCCCCGACCGGCTCCGCGATCCCCGGCGGGGTCCGGCTCAGCCGTAGGCGTTGAACTCGGCGATCGACCACCAGGAGGTGGAGGTGCCGGTCTGGACGACCTTCACGTAGCGGGCGTTCTGCGCGGGGAAGTCGACCGTCACCAGGGATCCCGTGCCGCTGCCGGTCGCCACCGCCGAACCCCAGGACGTGCCGTCCGAGGACAGGAACACCTGGTAGCCACGGGCGTAGTCGTTCGCGCTGCCGCCGGAGTCCATCGTGATCCGCGCCAGCGACCGCACCGCGCCAGTGTCGATCGTCACCGACTGGCCCGCGGCCATCGGCGTGCCCGCCGACCAGCGCGAACCGGCCGACCCGTCCAGCATGTTCGCCGGAACGTCGCCCCCGCCGGTGGCGGAGGCCGACGCCGTCCACCCCGTGCGCGGCAGGACGCTGACGCCGCCGCCGGGGGTGTAGGCGTTGAACTCGGCGATCGACCACCAGGAGGTGGACGTGCCGGTCTGGACGACCTTCACGTAGCGGGCGTTCTGCGCCGGAAAGTCGACCGTCACCAGGGATCCGGTACCGCTGCCGGTCGCCACCGCCGAACCCCAGGACGTGCCGTCCGAGGACAGGAACACCTGGTAGCCGCGGGCGTAGTCGTTCGCGCTGCCGCCGGAGTCCATCGTGATCCGCGCCAGCGACCGCACCGCCCCGGTGTCCACCGTCACCGACTGGCCCGCGGCCATCGGCGTGCCCGCCGACCAGCGCGAACCGGCCGACCCGTCCAGCATGTTCGCCGGAACGTCGCCCCCGCCGGTGGCGGAGGCCGACGCCGTCCACCCCGTGCGCGGCAGCACGGTCAGGCCGCCGCCGGTGCTGCCGCCGCCGGTGACGGTGGTCTGGCCGGTGAGGCGCAGGTCGCGGGAGGAGGAGCCGACCGAGACGGTGTGGGTGCCGGTCGCGGTGGTCCAACTCCCGTTCCAGTACTGGAAGCTGCGGGCGTCCAGGGTCAGGGCGACGTGCCGGGTCTGGCCGGGGTCGAGGGCGACCTTCTGGAAGGCGCGCAGGTTCTTCGGCGGTTCGCCGCTGGCGGCGGGCTGGCCGACGTAGACCTGGGCGACCTCGGAGCCGGCCCGGGTGCCGGTGTTGGTGACGTCGAAGCCGACGGCCACGTTGCCCGCGGCGTCGGGGGCGGCGACGGTCAGGCCGGAGTAGCCGAAGGTGGTGTAGGAGAGGCCGTAACCGAAGGGGTACAGCGGTTCCTTGTTCTTGGCGTCGTACCAGCGGTAGCCGACGTTCACGCCCTCGGAGTACTGGACGCTGCCGTTCTGGCCCGGCCACTGGGCGGTGGTCGCGGCGGGCACGTCGGCGAGCGACTTGGGGAAGGTCACCGGCAGCTTGCCGGAGAAGTTGACGTCGCCGTAGAGCAGCGCGGCGATCGCGGTGCCCGCCTCCTGCCCCGGGTACCAGTTCTCCACGATGCCCTGCACCGAGCCCGCCCAGGGCATGGTGACCGCGGAGCCGCTGTTGACCACCACGACGGTGTGCGGGTTGACGGCGGCGACGTCCGCGACGAGCTGGTTCTGGGCGGCGGACAGGTCGATGTCGCGCAGGTCGGAGCCCTCGGACTGGAAGTCGCTGACGAAGACGAGCGCGAGTTCGGAGTTCCGGGCGGCGGCGACGGCCTGGTCGTGGGCGCTCTGGCCGGGCACCGCCCAGCCGAGGGTGGCGTTGCTGCCGCCGCCGGCCTGGTAGTAGTCGACCTCGATGCTCACCGGCTGGCCGGCGGTCAGGGTGACGCTGCCGGTGCGGGTGGTGGGGCCCTGGTTGTACCAGTTGTTGATGACCTGCTGGCCGTTGACGAGCAGCCGGCTGCCGTCGTCGCTGTTCAGCGAGAACTGGTAGCTGCCGCTGGCGGGCGGGGTCAGGGTGCCGGTCCACTTCGCCGACCAGTCGGTGGCGTTGACCCCGGCGGCGGGCGACTGGCCGCCCCACACCGCGTCGATGCCCGCGTCCACCCGGCTCGCCACGACCGGCCCGGACAGGTCGGTGCTGTTGTGGTACTCGCCGTACAGGCCGCTGCCGCTGCCGCTGGACGGCTTGAGCGCCGAGGAGGGCACCGGCGGCAGCGAGCCGTCGGCGGCGGGGACGCCCTGGGCGAAGGTCACCGTCGTCCCGGCCCCGGCGCGGGCCTTGATGCCCTGGTAGGGCGTCACCACGTGGGGCGCGTTGACGGAGGCACTGCCGCCGCCCTGGGTCATCACGCCCGCTCCGGCGTCGTCGCCGATCACCGCGATCGACTTGACCGACGGCGCCACCGGCAGCACCGCGCCGCTGTTCTTCAGCAGGACGCTGCCCTGCTGCGCGACCTGCTGCGCGACGGCGGCGTTCGCGGCGGTGGTGACGACCGCGTCCCGGTTGCCGTTCTGCGCGCGGTCGAAGAGCCCGCGGCGGAACATCGACACCAGCACCCGGCGGACGTGGTCGTCGATCGTCGCCTGGGACACCTGCCCGGCGTTGACGGCGTCGGTCAGCGCGGTGCCGTAGTAGTCGCTGCCGGGCATCTCCACGTCGAGGCCGTTGTTGGCCGAGGCGACGGTGGAGTGGGTGGCGCCCCAGTCGGCGGTGACGAAGCCCTTGAAGCCGAGGTCGCCCTTGAGGACGCCGTTCTGCAGCGGCCCGTTCTCGCAGGCGAAGGTGCCGTTGACGGCCGAGTACGAGCACATCGCGGAGTCGACGCCCTGCCGGACGGCGGCCTCGAACGCCGGCAGGTAGATCTCCCGCTCGGCCCGGTCGGAGACCACCGCGTTGTCGGCGAGGGAGTTGCGGTTGGTCTCCTGGTTGTAGACCGCGAAGTGCTTGACCTGCGCCATCGGGCCCTGGCTCTGGATGCCCGCGATGTCGGCGGCGCCGATCTGCCCGGCCAGGTACGGGTCCTCGCCGAACGACTCGAAGGCCCGGCCCCAGCGCGGGTCCCGGACGATGTTGACCGTCGGGGCGAGCACCACGTTGGTGCCCTTGCCCCACTGCTCGGCGCCGAGCACCTGCCCGTACGCGCGCATCAGGTCCACGTCCCAGCTGGCCGCGCCGGCCACCGGGGCCGCGAGCTGGGTCACGCCGGTCAGGCCGTCGCCGGCGCCCACCGGGCCGTCCTGGAAGTGCAGTGCGGGGATGCCGAGGCGGGTGTTGGCCGGGATGCAGCCCGCGTAGCCGCAGGACGGGCCGCCGTGCAGCATGGTCAGTTTCTCGGCCCGGGTCATCGCGGCGAGCAGTTCGTCGGCGCGCTGGTCGGGGGTCTGGGCGGCATTGGTCCACGGCTGGTCGGCGGCGCTCGCCGCCGGGCTGCCGAGGGCGGCCAGCGCCCCGGCCACCAGCAGGGCGGCGAGCGGCCCGGCCAGGGCGGTTCGCAGGTGAGGACGGCGCACAGCGACTCCAGTCGGAGGTGGAGGGGGTGCGAGCCGGGGGCTCGCGGACGGGGTGGGGGCCCGGTGGGAAGGTGCTCCGGGGCCGGACCGGCCGGCCCCGGAGCGGGTGGTCACTGCGAGACGCGGACGTAGTCGACGATCATCTTCTGCGGCAGGACGGTGCTGGCGTCGGGGTTGCCCGGCCACTGACCGCCGACGGCGTTGTTGAGGATGATGTAGAACGGGTGGTCGTACACCCAGGGGCCGCGGGTCTGCTCCAGCGTCGAGCGGTCGACGGTGAAGAAGCTGTGGCCGTCCACCGCGAACGTCATGTGGGTGGAGTCCCAGTCGACGGCGTAGGTGTGGAAGTCGGAGGCGAAGTCCGACCCGGCGAGGGTGTACGGCGAGCCGTAGCCGCCTCCGCCGTTGTAGGCCGGGGCGTGCAGGGTGGAGTACACCGAGTCCGCGACCTTGCCGACGTGCTCCATGATGTCGATCTCACCGCAGTTCGGCCACGGCGTACCGGACTTGAAGTTCGAGCCGAGCATCCAGAACGCGGGCCACAGGCCCTGGGTGCCGCTGACCTTGATCCGGGCCTCGACGTGGCCGTAGGTGAAGTCGAGGTGGCCGTGGGTGTTGATCCGGCCGGAGGTGTACTGGCCGTTGGCCTCCTTGCGGGCCTCGATGACGAGGTTGCCGTTGCCGTCCAGGTTGGTGTTGTCGCCGTTGGTGTACAGCTCCAGCTCGCCGTTCTGGCCGTTGCCCGGGTCCTGGGTCCACTTGGCCGGGTCCGGCTTGGTGTTCGCGGCGCCGTTGAACTCGTCGCTCCACACCAGGCGCGGCGGGTTGGCCGGGTTCGGCGGGAGGGCGGGCGGGGCGGTGGGGCTGCCGCCGGTGCCGTACACGTCGAAGGTCCACAGCGAGTAGCCGTACGGGGTGGCGCGCTGGGTGCCGTACATCCGCACGTACCGGCCGGTGCCGTCGACGTCGAGGGTCTCCTTGAAGCCCTTGCCGTCGGTGGTGGAGTAGACGCTGGTCCAGTTGTTGCCGTCCGGCGAGACCTGGATCTGGTACGCCTTGGCGTACGCCGGGTCCCACTGCAGCACCACCTGGGTGACGTGCGCGGTCGCGCCGAGGTCGACCGAGATCCAGCCCGGGTCGACCCAGCCGTTGGTGTCACTGGTCGCCCAGCGCGTCGCCGGGTCCTCGTCGAACGCCTTGGCAGGCGTGCATCCCGGGCAGTTGCCGCTGTCCTGGGAGGTCGAGGCGGTGCCGGGCTTGCCGTACGAGAGCAGGGTCTTCCCGCCGCCCGGGGTGCCGCCCCCGCCGCCGGTGAAGACCTGGAACTCCCAGAGCGAGTAGCCGTACTGGGTGGCGCGCTGGGTGCCGAGGACCCGGACGTACCGGCCGGTGCCGGACAGGGTGATCAGCTCGGTCGCACCGCGGCCGTCGGCCGTCGAGTAGACGGTGTTCCAGGTGGCGCCGTCCGCCGAGACCTGGATCTGGTACGCCTTGGCGTACGCGTTCTCCCAGGACAGCTGGACGCCGCAGACGTTCTGCGCGGAGCCCAGGTCGACCTGGAGCCACTGCGGGTCGGCAGCGGCCGAGGACCAGCGGGTGCCCATGCTGCCGTCGACCGCCGCGGCGGCCGGGGTGCCGCCGTTCTCGGTGGAGGAGGCGGTGGCGGCCTTGTTCAGGGCGGCGTTGGTGGTCGAGCAGGCGCCGGTGCCGGTGCCCGTGCCCGCCGTGCCGTAGACCTGGAACTCCCAGAGCGAGACGCCGTACTGGGTGGCGCGCTGGGTGGTGAGGATGCGGACGTAGCGTCCCGTTCCGTTCACCACCAGGTTCTCGGAGCCGCCCTGCCCGGTCGTGGTCGTGTAGACGTTCGTCCAGGTGGTGCCGTCGGTGGAGGTCTGGAGCTGGTACGCCTTGGCGTACGCCGTCTCCCAGTTGAGGGCGACGGAGGTGATGGTGGCCGTGCCGCCGAGGTCGACCTGGAGCCACTGCGGGTCGGCGGCGGCCGAGGACCAGCGGGTGCCCATGTTGCCGTCGACCGCTGCGGCGGCCGGGGTGCCGCCGTTCTCGGTGGAGGAGGCGGTGGCGGTCTTCCCCTGCGACAGCAGGGTGCCTTCGGCGCGGGCGGGGGCGGCCTGGTTCACGACGAGGGCGAAGGTCGCGACCAGGACGGCGACGAACACGAGGACCAGCGAGCGGGGTGGCGCGGCGAGGATGCGAGGTGGGGGGCTACCTGTCACAACATCTCTCCTGTGGGGGCTTGACTGAGAGAGCGCTCTCTCACGTCGCGATGATTGCGCCGCTGTTGCGCCCGCGTCAATGAAGTGAACAGATTTCCGGGCAATGAGCGGAAATCGGTACACAGTACACCGAAATCCGGGCGCCGGAACGGACGTTGGGCGCAATACGGACCCACGCCGTCCCCGCGCACTACACAAGATTGACTCAGCGAAGGGTGGAGGCCGCCCGTGCCTGCACGTGTCGACCGGTCGTGGCCGGGCAGTTGGGAGAGCGCTCTCCATGGTTCTCCCGAGCCCCGCCGTCGGCGCCCCCGCGGCGGGGACGGCCGGCGGGGATGGCCGGCGGTTCGCCACCGAGCAGGCCAGTCCGGGGTCCGGAGTCCGCCGTCACGGCTTGAAGCCGGCCCGGCGGGGAGGGCCCGTTTCGGGTGGATTCAGCCGCGTTCGATCTTCAAGTTGTCACTCCGCGGCGGAGCCGCACCACCTCGGCAAGTCCGCTGCCCGGGGCATCTGACCAGTGGGAAAAGGATCATCCGGCGCCGGGGGCGAACACCGAACGAGGGCCTTGGCTACAGGGGTTGACCCCGAGGGCCGATTCGACCCAAGTCGTTGACAACGTTGCCAGGCTCCTCTTTGCTTGCCGTCACCGCACCGTGCCGCAGCCGGTCCGGTGACAGCCCGTCTGTTTTCCTCTGGAGACGCAACGATGAAACGCTGGCGCCTTCCCCTGGCCGCCTGTCTCGTGGTCCTCGGACTCGCCACCCCCGCGCCCGCCCAGGCGGCGCCCGCAGCGGTGTCCGACCCCGCCTCGCTGGTCAACCCGCTGCTCGGGACGTCGCACGAGGGCAACACCTTCCCCGGCGCCGACTCGCCGTTCGGCATGGTGCAGTGGAGTCCCGACACCCCGTCCCGGCCGCCGGGCGGCGACTACGCCTACACCGACAACACCATCACCGGGTTCAGCCTGAACCACCTGTCGGGGCCCGGGTGCGGGGCGATGGGGGACGTACCCGTCCTGCCGACCACCGGCGGCGTCGACGGCCGCGCCACGGTCGGCTTCTCGCACGCGAAGGAGTCCGCGAGCGCGGGCAGTTACTCCGTCACGCTGGACAACGGCGTCACCACCGAGCTGACCACGACCGCCCGTTCCGGCATGGCGCGCTTCACCTTCCCCGCCACCACCCAGGCCAACCTGCTGTTCAAGCTGAGCGCGGACAAGGCCACCAACCTGCACTTCACCAAGGTCAGCAGCACCGAGGTCAGCGGCTCGGTGGACGCCGGCCTGTTCTGCGCGTCCAGCGCCCCGTACACCGCCTACTTCGACATGGTCTTCGACCGGCCGATCACCTCCACCGGCACGTTCGACGGCGGGAACTCGGTCACCTTCGACACCACGGGCAACCGCACGGTGCAGGCGAAGGTCGGCCTGTCCTACGTCTCCATCGCCGGCGCCACCGCCAACCGGGTGGCGGAGAACCCGAACTGGGACTTCAACGCCGTCCGCACCGCCAACCACGACGCCTGGAACGCCGTCCTGGGCAGGATCGCCGTCAGCGGCGGCACCCCGGACCAGCAGAAGGTGTTCTACACCGCGCTCTACCACGCGCTGCTGCACCCGAACCTGCTCAGCGACAGCGACGGCAGGTACTGGGGATTCGACCGCAAGGTGCACACCGTCAGCGGCCGGCAGAAGGCCCAGTACGGCACCTACTCCGGCTGGGACATCTACCGCACCCAGGCGCAGCTGGAGGCGCTGGTCGCCCCGCAGCAGGCCAGTGACAGCGCGCAGTCGCTGGTCAACGACTTCGCGCAGGGCGGCCAGCTGCCGAAGTGGTCGCTGAACTCGGCCGAGACCAACGTCATGAACGGCGACCCGGCGCCGGCCGTCATCGCCGACTACTACGCCTTCGGCGCAAGGGACTTCGACACCGCCGCCGCCAAGGACGCGATGGTGCGGCAGGCGTCGGCGGGCAACGGCATCCGGCTGGGGCTCGACTACCAGTCCAACTACGGCTACCTGCCCTCCGACGGCAGCTACCTGCCCGGGTTCTACGGCTCGGTGGCCACCCAACTGGAGTACGCCGCACAGGACTTCGCCATCTCCGCGTTCGCCGGCGCGCTCGGCGACACCACCACCCGCGACCAGTTCGCCAACCGGGCCCAGGACTGGCGCAACGTGTTCGACCCGGCCACCGGCTTCATGCGGCCCAAGCTGAAGGACGGCACCTGGCGCGGCGGCTTCGACCCCACCAGCAGCGACCAGTTCGTCGAGGGCACCTCCTGGCAGTACACCGGCGCCGTCCCGCACAACGTCCGCGGGCTCGCCGACGCGATGGGCGGCAACGCCAAGCTCGCCGCCTACCTGGACGCCGTCCTCGCCGACTTCCACGGCTCCGGCGGCTCGCACGCCGACCTCGGCAACGAGCCCTCCATCGAACTCCCCTGGGAGTACGACTACATCGGCCAGCCCTGGAAGACCCAGAAGACCGTGCGCGACGTCCAGAACCAGCTGTGGCTGGGCGACCCGGCGAACTGGCGCGTCGGCAACGACGACCTCGGCACGATGAGCGCCTGGTACGTCTTCTCCGCGATGGGCTTCTACCCCCAGACGCCCGGCACCGCCGACCTCGCCCTCGGCTCGCCCCTGTTCACCAACGTCACCGTCACCCTGGCGGGCGGCGGCAGGCTCGTCGTCAACGCACCGCAGGCGGCCACCAACGCCCCGTACGTCCAGAGCGCCACCCTCAACGGCGCCGCCTGGAACAACGCCTACCTCCCGGCGAACTCCGTGATCAACGGCGCCACCCTCGACCTCGTCCTGGGCACCACCGCCAACACCAACTGGGCCACCTCCGCCTCCTCCGCACCGCCCTCCTACGGCGGCAACGGCGACGCCCGCCCGCCCCGGGTCCAGGTCGGCCCGACCGGCCCGATCGGCTCCGGCCTCGCGGGCAAGTGCCTGGACGCCGCCGGCGGCTCCGCCTCCAACGGCACCCACGCACAGTCCTACGGCTGCAACGGCACCGCGGCCCAGCGCTGGACGCTCCCCGGCGACGGCAGTGTCATGCAGTCCGGCAAGTGCCTGGACGTCAGCGGCGGCTCCACCGCCGACGGCGCCCTCGTCCAGCTGTGGGACTGCAACCAGAGCGACGGGCAGAAGTGGATCCCGCGCGGGAGCGCCCTGGTCAACACCGGCTCGGGCAAGTGCCTGGACGTGCCCGACTCCGGTACGGCGGACGGCATCCAGCTGCAGATCTTCGACTGCAACAACACCCCCGCCCAGCAGTGGACGCTGCCGCGCACCCGTACCGGCGCCACCCCCTCGGCGCTGGCCGGCAAGTGCCTGGACGACAACGCCGCCGCCACCGCGAACGGCAACCGCATCCAGTCCTGGAGCTGCAACGGCTCGCCCGCCCAGTCCGTCACCGTCCCCGGTGACGGCACCCTGCGGATCTTCGGGCGCTGCGTGTCCGCGTCCGGCGGCGGCACCGGCAACAACACGCCCGTCGTGCTGTGGGACTGCAACGGCGGCACCGGCCAGCAGTGGGCCTACGACCCGGCCACCCGGGCGCTGCGCAACCCGCAGTCCGGCCGCTGCCTGGACGTGCCCAACTCCGGTACGGCGGACGGCATCCAGCTCCAGCTCTTCGACTGCAACGGCACCCCGGCCCAGCAGTGGAGCCTGCCCGCCGCCTGAGCCCGCACCACCGCACACCACACGGCGGGGCCGCCCCCACGGCCCCGCCCCACCGCCCCACCGCCCCGCCCCCCGATCCAGGAGCCCCCATGCCTGTGTCCCGATCCCTGCGCGCCGCCCTGCTGTCCGCCGCCCTGGCCGCGGCCCTGCCCGGCGCCGTCCTCGCCGCCACCCCGGCCGCGGCCGCCGACGCCGCGGCCGCCGACACCGCGATCTGCAACAAGTACTGCGACGCCCGCGACCCGGCCCTCAGCCCGCAGGACCGGCAGCCGGTGTCCGCGGCGCTCTCCGGCCGCACGCTCGTCCTGCACTTCGACGACGCCGACGCCATGGGCTGGGCCTCGATCGCCGGCGGCGCCGCCGGTGACGAGGTGTGGCTCGACCGCTCGATGGACGGCGGCCGCACCTGGAGCGGCGGCAGCAAGCTCGGCGACACCAAGGTGCCCGCGAACAACGGCGGTTGGCGCACCCTGATGTACAACGTCGACGACTGGAACAACCGGGGCGTCGGCGCGCTGCGGGCCTGCGGCCAGGTCGGCAGCGCCATCGCCTGCACCCCCTGGGCGCGCACCACCTGGAACGCCTGGGACCGGCGCACCGCCGCCGCCACCGCCCTGATGGCCTCCTTCGACCGGAACACCAAGCTCTTCGGCGGCAACGGCTGGTGGACCGGCGCCAACGCGCTCACCGCGATCGTCGACAACGCCCGCGCCACCGGCATGAACAGCTACACCTACGCCATCGCCGAGACCTACGACAGGAACATCAACGCCCAGGGCGGCAACTTCACCAACGAGTACCTCGACGACACCGGTTGGTGGGGCCTGGCCTGGGTGGACGCCTACGACCTGACCGGCGACGCCCGCTACCTGAACACCGCCCGCGCCGACGCCGACCACATGTCCGCCAACTGGACGGGCAGTTGCGGCGGCGGGGTGCGCTGGAACACGAACAGCACCTACAAGAACGCGATCACCAACGAGCTCTACCTCCAGCTCACCGCCGCCCTGCACAACCGCATCCCCGGCGACACCGCCTACCTGCAGCGGGCCCGCGACGAGTGGAACTGGTTCCGCGCCAGCGGCATGGTCAACGCCGACCACCTGGTCAACGACGGCCTGAACGACGCCTGCGCCAACAACGGCCAGCCCACCTGGACGTACAACCAGGGCGTCGTCCTCGGCGGCCTCACCGAGCTCTACCGGGCCACCGGCGACGCGACGCTGCTGACCACCGCGCGCACCCTCGCCGACGCCTCCACCACCCGGCTGACCAGTGGCGGCGTGCTGCGCGAGCCCGGCGAGGGCGACGACTGCACCGGCGACGGCGCCTCCTTCAAGGGCGCCTACGCCCGCGGCCTGGGCCGGCTCGACGCCCGACTGCCCGACCACCCCTACACCCCGGCCCTCACCGCCTGGGCGGACTCCGCCTACGCCAGGGACCGCAACCCGTTCGACCAGTACGGCCCGCACTGGGCCGGCGGCCCCGGCAGCACCGACTACGGCTGCCAGCAGAGCGCCCTCGACCTGCTCAACGCCGCCGGCGGCGGCGCCGGGGGCGGCCCGACCGTGCTGCCGCGCACCGGCTGGACGGCCTCGGCGTCCTCGACGGCGGGCAGCGACGTTCCGGCCAACATGCTGGACGGCTCGGCCGCTTCGCGCTGGTCGACGGGCACGCCGATGGCCGCGGGCCAGTCGGTCACGATCGACACCGGGGCGGTGCGGCCGCTGGCCCGGATCACCATGGACTCCGGCGGCAGCGCGAACGACTACGCCCGCGGCTACCAGGTGTACCTGTCCACCGACGGCACCTCCTGGGGCTCCCCGGTGGCGACCGGCACCGGCACCGGCGCCCTGGTCACCGTCGACTTCCCCGCACGCAGCGCCCGCTACGTCAAGGTCGTCCAGACCGGCACGTCCACCTCCTGGTGGTCGATCACCGAGTTCAACGCCTACGGCTGAGCCGGGCCGCGGCGGCGCGCTCCTCGTCGGTGCCGTTCACGAGGACGCACGGCGCGCGGACGGCGATGCGGTTGCCGTAGCGGGACACCTGCTCGATGCCCCGTCGGAGGAGAAGCCGGAGGGGCCGGAGAAGGGGGC